>NZ_FYDT01000019.1:69751-104431 GCF_900187585.1 Pseudomonas sp. Irchel 3E19 | reverse complement strand
TCCATTTGGCTTTCGGGTGCGCGGTCAGCGCGAGGAAATGGCCGCTGACCAGCAACGGTTGATCGCTTTTGCCTTCAGCCAGTTGGAAGTCGCTGCGGTGGCGTTCGAGGGCGCGTTTGGCCAGGTGCTTGCCGCGCTCACGGTCGATGAAGCGGCCCGGGTAGTCGTAGTCTTCGAGGTCGGGAAGGGCGTCGCCGCGGTTTTCGCTTTCCAGCGTCAGGCGTGGTTTTTCGAAATCGTAATCGCGACGCGTGGTGCGGCTGGTGCGGGTTTCCAGGCGCAGGTCGAAGCGCTTGATTACCGGGTCGTTGGCGACCATGCCGGAGTCTTGCTGGTAGGCCACTGGCTTGAGTTTGGGGAACACCGTCTGGTCGTCGCCGAACACCAGTTTGTGCGCCGTGGCGCTGTGCTGGAAGTGGTAGTGAATGCCTTCTTCTTCGCACAGGCGCTGGATGAAATGCAGGTCCGATTCATCGTATTGCACGCAGTAAATGCGCTCGGGGTAGATCGAACCGGTCTGGAATTCGTAGGCGTTGCTCTGGATACCGTGCTCTTCGAGGACCATGCCGATGATTTTCGGCACCGTGAGGTTCTGGAAGATGCGCTGGTTGATGCGGTGCGCCAGGTACGCCAGTTGCGGGCGCAGGGTCACCGAGTAGCGCGTCAGGCGTTTGCCTGAGTCACCTTGCGCGGCGCGGTAGATCTGGCCATGGATGCCGCTGCCATCGGGCGATAGCTGCAGGAAGGCCGGTTTGTGCAGCAGGGTTTCGAGGTCCAGCGACGGTTTTTCACTGACCAGCTCCACCTCAAAGACAAAAGGCTGGCTGATGGCTTCCCGGCCGGTGAGGGTAAACACCTGAAAATCGGCGGAAAGCCCTTCGATGGTCAGGGCAAAGTGGGTTTCATTGGCCGGCGCGAACATCCCTTGTTCCTCGTGCTGTACAGCGGCGCTCGTCGACGGCCGCAAAAGCGGGTCAACGTACGCGAAATTCTGGAGGGGCGTAAACAACATCGACCAGCAAAGCTGGCCGATGTTTGTAACGATCAGCCGTAATTAAACGACTGGAGCACGCCAGTCATCGGAACCCGAAGTACCGGATACTTCGTGGGTCCAGGTGATTTTGCGGTAGGTGAACTGCACTTCTTCCAGGTGGGTGAAGTGCGAGTTGCCTGGATCCTGGCAGTTGTGCATTTTGTTGTTGATGGCGACGATGATCGCGTCTTCCAGTTTGGTGGTGTAGTAGTGCTCTTGGGTACCTTGAGCCGAAGTACGGAACCACTGGATAACGATTTCGCTCATGCGCTCGCCGGAAGTCAGAGCGGCTTGCAGCAGAGGCGAAGCCTTGTCGTAGACCTTGGTGATCACAACTGGCTTGTGAACGCGCTGACCGGTTGGCTGACCGGATTGTGGGTCACGCGGGATGATCACGTCGTGGCTGAAAGCCTGAACCATAACCTGGTCTTCGTGGCCTTCCTGGTAGGTGTTGCCAACGGAGTCGGCAGTGAATGCGCCTGCAGTGATCAGGCCTTGTTTTTCGCCGGTAACCGACATGTACGCTGGTGTTGCCATGGGGTGCTCTCCTTGCGGATAAATTTAGGGTGCCCGGGAGGCGAAATCGCCCGATGGGTGCATAAGAGCTATCAAGGAGCGTGCCAGGTTTTGCGAAGTCCCCGGAGGACGGGGGCAAAGTGCTCTGGACTGCGGTTGCGAGGGTTTTTTACATGGAATCGAAGGCGAAAGTGCGCAAGAAGTTGCGCAGTACTGCGCAACTTCTTGCGCACTTGGCTACAGGCCACGTGGCGTATGGTCTGTAGCGCTTCAGAGGGGTGTTTTATTATGGGGTACTGCGCAACTTGTTGCGCAGTATGGCTCATTGATGGCATTGGCCGGAAACGCGGGGTTTCAACAAATGACCAATCCGGCGCCATTTTTTGCCGTTCCGTCACTGGTCAGTCACTGGTCAGCCATCTTCCAGTTACTGGAAAGTCCCAAGCCAGAGCCTGTTGTGCTTAATGCCGACAGGTCAGGGGGTTAAAAAGCGTCTTATTAATGAGATACCGCCCTCGGCTATACTCCCCGCATTTCGACTTAGGCACGAGGAATCACTGTGAAGAACTGGACGTTGCGCCAACGCATTTTGGCGAGCTTTGCGGTGATTATCGCCATCATGTTTTTGATGGTAGTTCTCTCGTATTCGCGGCTGTTGAAGATCGAAGCCAGTGAAAACAGCGTCCGCGATGATGCGATCCCCGGGGTTTATTACAGCTCGATGATCCGTGGTGCGTGGGTTGATAGTTACTTGCAGACACAAGAACTGCTCGGGTTAAAGGAAGGGGAGGGGATTTCCAGCGAGGATGCGGCGGATTACAAGGCGTTCGAAAACCGCCTGCAAGAACAAATGGCCAACTACCGCAAAACCATGGCAACCGAGCAGGATCGTACCGAGTTCGCCGCGTTCGAGAAGTACCACGACGCCTACATGAAGATTCAGGATCAGGTGCTGGACCTGCACGGACGCAACCTGGAAGCCGATGCGCTCAAGCTGTTCAATGAGAAACTGACTCCGGCCTGGTACAGCGGCCGCATGAAGCTCAATGACATCATCGGTTGGAACAAGAAAGTCGCCGATCAGGCCATGGCCAACATCGACGACGCTGTCGCAGCGGCCAAAGTGAGCATGTTTATCTCGCTGCTGATCGCTGTGCTGGCGGCCGGTGCCTGCGGTCTGCTGTTGATGCGCGCGATCATGGCGCCGATGAACCGCATCGTGAAAATTCTCGAAATCATGCGCACCGGCGACTTGAGCAGCCGACTGAACCTCGACCGCAAAGACGAGTTTGGCGCAGTGGAAACCGGCTTCAACGACATGATGACCGAGCTGACCGCACTGGTGTCCCAGGCGCAGCGCTCGTCGGTGCAGGTGACTACCTCTGTGACCGAGATCGCCGCGACTTCCAAGCAACAGCAAGCCACCGCCACCGAAACTGCTGCCACCACCACCGAGATCGGTGCGACCTCGCGGGAAATCGCCGCCACCTCGCGGGATCTGGTGCGCACCATGACCGAAGTGTCCACCGCTGCCGATCAGGCCTCGGTGCTCGCCGGTTCCGGCCAGCAAGGTCTGGCACGCATGGAAGACACCATGCATTCGGTGATGGGCGCTGCTGATCTGGTCAACGCCAAACTGGCGATCCTCAACGAGAAAGCCGGCAACATCAATCAGGTGGTAGTGACCATCGTCAAGGTCGCCGACCAGACCAACCTGCTGTCGCTCAACGCCGCTATCGAAGCCGAAAAGGCTGGCGAATACGGCCGTGGTTTCGCCGTGGTCGCCACCGAAGTGCGGCGTCTGGCGGACCAGACGGCCGTGGCCACTTACGACATCGAACAAATGGTTCGCGAGATCCAGTCGGCCGTGTCGGCGGGCGTCATGGGCATGGACAAGTTCTCCGAAGAAGTGCGCCGCGGCATGTCCGAAGTGCAACAGGTCGGCGAGCAGCTGTCGCAGATCATCCATCAGGTGCAGGCGCTGGCGCCGCGCGTGCTGATGGTCAACGAAGGCATGCAGGCCCAGGCCACCGGCGCCGAGCAGATCAACCATGCGCTGGTGCAGTTGGGCGACGCCAGCAGCCAGACCGTCGAGTCGCTGCGTCAGGCCAGTTTCGCCATCGACGAACTGAGCCAGGTGGCCGTCGGGCTGCGCAGCGGCGTTTCGCGATTTAAAGTCTGATGAGCGAAATCATCGCCAAACGCAGCGTCGCGCAGGTGACGAAGCAGGCGTTGTTCCTGCTGTTTCGCATCGGCAGCGAGCGCTATGCCTTGCGCGCCACCGAAGTGGCGGAAGTGCTGCCGCGTCTGCCGTTGAAACCGATTGCCCGGGCGCCGCAGTGGGTCGCCGGGGTGTTCGCCTATCGCGGCGCGGTGGTGCCGGTGATTGATCTCAGTGCGCTGACTTTTGGTCAGCCTGCCGAGGCGCGGACCAGCACGCGTCTGGTGCTGGTTCACTATCGCCCGGACCAAGCGCAACCAGCGCAATGGCTCGGACTGATTCTTGAGCAGGCCACCGACACTTTGCGCTGCGATCCAGAGGATTTTCAGCCCTACGGCCTCGATAACCGGGAAGCGCCGTACCTCGGCCCTGTACGCGAGGACGCGCAAGGGCTGGTGCAATGGGTGCGGGTCAATGACTTGCTCGATGATTCCGTGCGCGGTTTGTTGTTCCCGAATCCGCCACGGGATCCGGCGCAGCTTGAGGCGCAATCATGAGCAGCGATCAGCGCTTTTTCGATTTCCTCAAGGAGCGCATCGGCCTTGATGTCACTTCGGTCGGGCCGGCGATTATCGAGCGGGCGGTGCGTCAGCGCACGACGCTTTCGCAAGCAGCCCATGCCGACGAATACTGGCAACTGCTGCAAGGCTCGCGGGACGAGCAACAGGCGCTGATCGAAGCGGTGATCGTTCCCGAGACCTGGTTTTTCCGTTATCCGGAATCCTTCGCCACGCTGGGCAAACTGGCGTGCAAGCGTCTCGGCGAGTTGAACAACATGCGGGCGCTGCGCATCCTCAGCCTGCCGTGCTCCACCGGCGAAGAACCGTATTCGATTGCCATGGCCCTGCTTGATGCCGGGCTTAAACCGCATCAGTTCAAGATCGACGGCATGGACGTCAGTCCCCTGTCGGTGGAAAAGGCGCGGCGCGCGCTGTACGGCAAGAACTCGTTTCGCGGCCAGGATCTGGACTATCGCGAGCGGCATTTCACCGCTGAGCAGGATGGCCATCGGGTCAATGAAACGGTGCGCGAGCAGGTGCGTTGGCAGGTCGGTAATGTGCTTGATCCGGCGCTGTTGGCCAACGAACCGGCTTTCGATTTCGTGTTTTGCCGGAACCTGCTGATCTATTTCGATCAGCCGACCCAGAAGCAGGTCTTCGAAGTGCTCAAGCGCCTGACCCACGTTGACGGCGTGCTGTTTATCGGCCCGGCCGAGGGCAGTCTCCTCGGGCGTCTGGGCATGCGTTCGATCGGCATCCCGCAGTCGTTTGCGTTCAGTCGCCACAGCGAGCCGGTGCCTGAGCCACTGCCGATCCCCAAACCCGTTCCGTTGCCCGTCAGCCAACCGCTGCGCAGTGCGCCACCACCGCCCGTGCGTAATCGACCATTTGCCGCAGTGGCGCCGCTGCCAACCACCCGCAAAAGCGCAAATCCCGACGCCGCGACGCTACTGGCCAACATTGCTGCGCTGGCCAACGAAGGCAAAAGTGCCGAGGCCCGCGCCGCGTGCGAACAGTATTTGCGCAGCCACGAACCGGTGGCGCAGGTTTTCTACTGGCTCGGCCTGCTCAGCGATGTCGCAGGCTCAGCCCTCGAAGCCCAAGGGTATTACCGCAAGGCTTTGTACCTCGAACCGCAACATCCCGAAGCGTTGATGCACCTGGCCGCGTTGCTGCAAGCCCAGGGCGACAGCGCCGGTGCCAGACGATTGCAGGAACGCGCCGCCCGCAGCGAGCGCACTGCCGACAGTGAGCGTAAACGATGATCGCGTCCGACACCTTGAACGTCACCCATGAAGACGCACGGGCCATCGATGATTGCTGGAACCGCATCGGCATTCACGGCGACAAGTCGTGCCCGTTGCTGGAAGAACACATCCACTGCCGCAATTGCTCGGTGTATTCCGCCGCCGCCACGCGCCTGCTTGATCGCTATGCCTTGCAGCAGGACGAGCGTGACCCAGTGGCGATAGCGGTCGAAACCGAGCTGAAAACCCGTTCACTGTTGATGTTCCGCCTCGGCGAAGAATGGCTCGGGCTGGCGACACGCAGCCTGGTTGAAGTGGCGCCGATGCAGGCCATTCATTCGTTGCCGCACCAACGCTCGCGCGCCTTGTTGGGCGTAGCGAATGTGCGCGGAGCGTTAGTAGCGTGCCTGTCGCTGGTCGAACTGCTGGATCTGGATGGCAACGCGGCCCCGGTCAACGGCGCGCGGATCATGCCACGCATGCTGATCATCGCCGCCAGTGGCGGGCCGGTGGTGGTGCCGGTGGATGAAGTCGACGGCATTCATGCGATTGACGAGCGAATTCTCGACGCCGCCTCGCAATCCGGTGCGCAAACCAGCGCCAAATACACCCGTGGCGTGCTGCAATATCGGGGTCGCAGCCTGCGATGGCTGGATGAAGAACAGCTGCTGTCCGCCGTGACCCGGAGCCTCACATGACCCCCGAGCAAATGCGCGACGCCTCCTTGCTGGAGCTGTTCAGCCTCGAAGCCGAAGCCCAGACCCAAGTGCTCAGCGCCGGGCTGCTGGCGCTGGAACGTAACCCGACCCAGGCCGATCAACTGGAATCGTGCATGCGCGCGGCGCACTCGCTCAAAGGCGCGGCGCGGATTGTCGGCATCGACAGCGGCGTCAGCGTCGCGCATGTGATGGAAGATTGTCTGGTCAGTGCGCAGGAAGGGCGCTTGTTGTTGCGTCCGGAGCACATCGACGCGTTGTTGCAGGGCACCGATTTGTTGATGCGCATCGCCACGCCTGCCAATGCGCCGCAACCGCCAGAGATTGAGGCTTACGTCGCGTTGATGGGGCAACTGCTCGATCCGTCGGCATCGCCAGCAGTGATCGCCGCGCCCGTCATGGCCGAGTTGCAACTCGAAGCGCCGCTAGTGCCTGCGCCTTCTGTCGAGGTTGCGGTCGACTCATTCGAACCGGCGCCACGCAACAGCAAGCGCAGCACTGAGGGTGGCGAGCGCGTATTGCGAGTCACTGCCGAACGCTTGAACAGCCTGCTCGATCTGTCGAGCAAATCGCTGGTGGAAACCCAGCGCCTCAAGCCGCATCTGGCCACCATGCAACGCCTCAAACGCATGCAGAACAACGGTCTGCGCGCACTGGAAAACCTCAACGTCCACCTCAAGGAACACGCGTTGAGCCTTGAGGCGCTGGAAGCGCTGGAGGATGCGCGGCGTTTGCTCGCTGAATCCCAGCAACTGCTGATCGAGAAAAACGCCGAACTCGATGAGTTCGCCTGGCAGGCCAGTCAACGCGCGCAAGTGCTTTATGACACCGCGTTGGCCTGCCGGATGCGGCCATTCGCCGACGTGCTCAGCGGTCAGGTACGCATGGTCCGCGATCTGGGCCGCAGCCTCGGCAAGCAGGTGCGGTTGGAGATCGAAGGCGAGAAGACTCAGGTCGATCGCGACGTGCTGGAAAAACTCGAAGCGCCGCTCACCCATTTGCTGCGCAACGCGGTCGACCACGGCATCGAAACCCCTGAGCAGCGTGTGCTCAAGGGCAAGCCTGAGGAAGGCCTGATCCGCCTGCGGGCCTCGCATCAGGCCGGATTGCTGGTGCTGGAGTTGAGCGATGACGGCAATGGTGTGGATCTGGAAAAGGTTCGCCGCAGCATCGTCGAGCGCCAGTTATCCCCAGCCGAAACGGCGGCGCAGTTGAGCGAAGAGGAACTGCTGACCTTCCTGTTTCTGCCCGGGTTCAGCCTGCGCGACAAGGTCACCGAAGTCTCCGGCCGGGGCGTTGGCCTGGATGCGGTGCAGCACATGGTGCGCCAACTGCGCGGCGCGGTCGTGCTGGAGCAGACAGCGGGCGAGGGCAGCCGTTTTCATCTGGAAGTGCCGCTGACCCTGTCGGTGGTGCGCAGTCTGGTGGTGGAAGTCGGCGAAGAGGCTTACGCCTTTCCACTGGCGCATATCGAGCGCATGTGCGATCTGGCCCCCGAAGACATCGTGCAGGTCGAGGGACGCCAGCATTTCTGGCACGAAGGCCGGCATGTCGGGCTGGTCGCGGCCAGTCAGTTGCTGAACCGTCCGGTCAGCCAGAACAGCGGGGAAACCCTGAAAGTCGTGGTGATTCGTGAGCGCGATGCGATTTACGGTGTGGCGGTCGAGCGTTTTGTTGGTGAGCGCACGTTGGTGGTATTGCCGCTGGACGATCGTCTGGGCAAAGTGCAGGACATTTCCGCCGGGGCCTTGCTCGATGACGGTTCGGTTGTGTTGATCGTCGACGTCGAGGACATGCTGCGTTCGGTGGATAAACTGCTCAATACCGGGCGCCTGGAACGCATCGCCCGCCACGGCAATCAAGCGGCAGAAGTGGCGCGCAAGCGAGTGCTGGTGGTCGACGACTCGCTGACCGTGCGCGAACTGCAACGCAAGCTGCTGCTCAATCGCGGCTACGACGTGGCGGTGGCGGTGGATGGCATGGACGGCTGGAACGCGCTGCGTTCAGAGGACTTCGATTTGCTGATCACCGACATCGACATGCCGCGCATGGACGGCATCGAACTGGTCACCTTGCTGCGTCGCGACAACCGTCTGCAATCGCTGCCGGTGATGGTGGTGTCGTACAAGGATCGCGAAGAAGACCGGCGCCGTGGACTGGACGCCGGCGCCGACTATTATTTAGCCAAAGCCAGTTTTCATGACGACGCCCTGCTCGATGCAGTGGTCGAGCTTATCGGGGGAGCGCGGGCATGAAGATCGCAATCGTCAACGATATGCCGCTGGCGGTGGAGGCCCTGCGCCGGGCGCTGGCCTTCGAGCCTGCGCATCAGGTGGTCTGGGTCGCGTACAACGGCGCCGAGGCAGTACGCTTGTGCGCCGAAAATACCCCTGATCTGATCCTGATGGATCTGATCATGCCGGTGATGGACGGCGTCGAGGCCACGCGGCGCATCATGGCGGAAAGTCCCTGTGCGATCGTGATCGTCACCGTTGACCGCCAGCAGAATGTGCATCGGGTCTTCGAAGCCATGGGCCACGGTGCGCTGGATGTGGTCGATACCCCGGCCCTCGGCGCCGGCAACGCCCAGGAAGCGGCAGCACCGTTGCTGCGCAAGATACTCAACATCGGCTGGTTGATTGGCGAGAAATCCGCGCGCTCGCGCCCAGCCCCAGCCCCCCAGCGCAGTTCGGCTTCGTGCCAGCGGCTGGTGGCGATCGGCTCGTCCGCGGGCGGGCCAGCGGCGCTGGAAGTGCTGCTCAAGGGCTTGCCGCGCAACTTTTCCGCGGCCATCGTGCTGGTGCAGCACGTTGACCAGGTGTTTGCCGCCGGCATGGCCGAATGGCTGGCCAGCGCCAGCGGCCTCGACGTGCGTCTGGCCCGCGAAGGCGAACCACCGCAGGCCGGCGCAGTGCTTCTGGCCGGCACCAATCACCATATTCGATTGTTGAAAAACGGCACGCTGGCCTACACCGCCGAACCGGTCAACGAGATCTACCGACCTTCGATCGACGTGTTTTTTGAAAGCATCGCCAGCTACTGGAGCGGTGACGCAGTCGGGGTTTTATTGACCGGGATGGGGCGTGACGGCGCGCAAGGGCTTAAGCTCATGCGCCAACAGGGTTACTTGACCATCGCGCAGGATCAGCAAAGCAGTGCGGTGTACGGCATGCCCAAGGCAGCGGCGGCGATCGATGCCGCGGTAGAAATCCGTCCACTGGAAAAGATAGCGCCACGATTGCTGGAGGTTTTCCCGAAATGAATAAGCCAATCCGCAATCCTGGCCCCCGCAGTACTCAGGTGACCGCCCATGAATGACTTACAGCTCGATGGCATCAAAACCGACGAAAACGCCGCCATGGTGTTGTTGGTAGACGATCAGGCGATGATCGGCGAAGCCGTGCGCCGTGGGCTGTCGAATGAAGAGAACATCGACTTCCACTTCTGCTCCGACCCGCATCAGGCCATCGTGCAAGCGGTGCGGATCAAGCCGACGGTGATCCTGCAGGATCTGGTCATGCCTGGTCTCGACGGCCTGAGCCTGGTGCGTGAATACCGCAATCACCCGGCCACCAAGGACATTCCGATCATCGTCCTGTCGACCAAGGAAGACCCGCTGATCAAAAGCGCAGCGTTTTCCGCAGGCGCAAACGATTATCTGGTGAAGCTGCCGGACACCATCGAACTGGTGGCGCGCATCCGCTATCACTCGCGTTCCTACATGACCTTGCTGCAACGCGACGCCGCGTACCGTGCGCTGCGGGTCAGCCAGCAGCAGTTGCTCGACACCAACCTGGTGCTGCAACGCCTGATGAACTCCGATGGGCTGACAGGGCTGTCCAACCGCCGCCACTTTGACGAATACCTGGAGCTGGAATGGCGCCGTTCGCTACGTGATCAGAGTCAGTTGTCGTTGTTGATGATCGACGTCGATTACTTCAAGTCCTACAACGACAGCTTCGGCCATGTCGAAGGCGATGAAGCACTGCGCAAGGTCGCCACGGCGATTCGCGACGCCAGCGCCCGCCCGTCGGACCTGCCTGCGCGTTACGGGGGAGAGGAGTTTGCCCTGGTGCTGCCGAACACCTCGCCGGGCGGCGCGCGGCTGGTGGCGGAAAAGCTGCGCCAGACGGTGGCGGCGCTGAAGATTCCACACAATACGCCCGGTGAGGGCGCGAGCCTGACAATCAGCATCGGCTTGGCGACCATGGTGCCCGAGTCGGGGAGCGATTGCCGGTTGCTGATTTCGGCGGCGGATCGCGGGTTGTACCTGGCCAAGAACAATGGCCGCAACCAAGTAGGTATTGAATAGGTTCACAATCCGCTGTGGGAGCGGGCTTGCTCGCGAAAGCGGCCTGACATTCGACGTTGATGTCGCCTGACCCGACGCCTTCGCGAGCAAGCCCGCTCCCACTGGGGATCTGTATCGGAACATGTCAAGTGATTCGCCCCAATAGCCGCCAGACGGGCTGCCGTGACAGCTTGATTACGTTATACTCGCCGGCTTTCAAAAGTTCGCCAACGAGTGCTGCCCGTCATGGAAATCAACCCGATCCTGAACACCATCAAGGACCTGTCCGAGCGCTCCGAAACTATTCGGGGGTATCTTTGACTACGATCAAAAGCATGAGCGTCTGACCGAGGTCAATCGCGAGCTTGAAGATCCGAGTGTCTGGAACAAACCTGAATACGCCCAAGAGTTGGGCCGCGAGCGCGCTGCGCTGGCGCAGATCGTCGATACCCTCGACGAACTGAACGGCGGTCTGGCCGATTGCCGTGACCTGCTGGACATGGCCGTCGAAGAAAACGACGAAGGCGCAGTGGGCGATGTCGTCGCCGAGCTGGCCCGTCTCGAGGAAAACCTCGCCAAGCTTGAATTCCGTCGTATGTTCAGCCACGAGATGGACCCGAACAACGCCTACCTGGACATCCAGGCCGGTTCCGGCGGCACCGAAGCCCAGGACTGGGCCAACATCCTGCTGCGCATGTACCTGCGCTGGGCTGACAAACGCGGTTTCGACGCGACCATCATGGAGCTGTCGGCCGGTGAAGTCGCCGGTATCAAAGGTGCGACCGTGCACATCAAGGGCGAATACGCCTTTGGCTGGCTGCGCACCGAGATCGGCGTGCATCGTCTGGTGCGCAAGAGTCCGTTCGACTCCGGCAACCGTCGCCACACCTCGTTCTCCGCGGTTTTCGTCTCGCCAGAGATCGATGACAAGGTGGAAATCGAAATCAACCCGGCAGACCTGCGGATCGACACCTACCGTTCCTCCGGTGCCGGTGGTCAGCACGTAAACACCACCGACTCGGCCGTACGTATTACTCACGTACCGACCAATACCGTGGTCAGCTGCCAGAACGAACGTTCCCAGCACGCCAACAAAGACACCGCCATGAAAATGCTGCGGGCCAAGTTGTACGAGCAGGAAATGCAGAAACGCAACGCCGCGTCCCAGGCGCTGGAAGACACCAAGTCCGATATCGGCTGGGGTCACCAGATCCGCTCGTACGTTCTCGATGCTTCGCGCATCAAGGACCTGCGGACCAACATCGAACGCAGTGACTGCGACAAGGTGCTCGATGGCGACATCGACGAATACCTCGAAGCCAGCCTGAAATCGGGGCTGTAAAAGACGCAATACAGGATCGGCTGATTCAACGCGATCCCTGTAGGAGCCAGCCTGCTGGCGATCCCCGGGCTGCAAGGCCCGGGGGCAACGAACCTGATGGAATATCTAAAGACATGAGCGACCAACAACTCGATCCGCAAGCCCTGCAACAGGAAGAAAACTCCCTGATCGCCCTGCGCAAGGAAAAACTTGCTGCCGAGCGCGCCAAGGGCAACGCCTTCCCGAATGACTTCCGCCGCGAAAACTACTGCGAAGAACTGCAGAAGCAATACGCGGACAAGACCAAGGAAGAGCTGGCAGAGGCTGCAATCCCGGTCAAGGTTGCCGGTCGCATCATGCTCAACCGTGGCTCGTTCATGGTGATCCAGGACATGACCGGTCGCATTCAGGTCTACGTCAACCGTAAAACCCTGTCGGAAGAAACCCTGGCCGCGGTGAAAACCTGGGACATGGGCGACATCATTGCTGCCGTTGGCACTTTGGCCCGTTCCGGCAAGGGTGACCTGTACGTCGAGATGACCGAAGTGCGCCTGCTGACCAAGTCGCTGCGCCCGCTGCCGGACAAGCACCACGGCCTGACCGACACCGAACAGCGCTACCGTCAGCGCTACGTTGACCTGATCGTCAACGAAGAAGTACGCCAGACGTTCCGCGTGCGTTCGCAAGTGATCGCGCACATCCGCAGCTTCCTGATGAAGCGCGACTTCCTCGAAGTCGAAACGCCGATGCTGCAGACCATTCCTGGCGGCGCCGCGGCCAAGCCGTTCGAAACCCACCACAACGCGCTGGACATGGAAATGTTCCTGCGTATCGCACCAGAGCTGTACCTCAAGCGTCTGGTGGTGGGCGGCTTCGAGAAAGTCTTCGAGATCAACCGAAACTTCCGTAACGAAGGCGTTTCGACTCGTCACAACCCTGAATTCACCATGTTGGAGTTCTACCAGGCCTACGCCGACTACGAAGACAACATGGACCTGACCGAAGAACTGTTCCGTGAACTGGCGCAGTTGGTGCTGGGCAGCACCGACGTGCCGTACGGCGACAAGGTGTTCCACTTCGGCGAGCCGTTTGTACGTCTGTCGGTGTTCGACTCGATCCTCAAGTACAACCCTGAGCTGACTGCCGATGACCTGAACGACATCGACAAGGCGCGCGCCATCGCCAAGAAGGCCGGCGCCAAGGTGCTGGGCTTCGAAGGTCTGGGCAAGCTGCAAGTGATGATTTTCGAAGAACTGGTCGAGCACAAGCTGGAACAGCCGCACTTCATTACCCAGTACCCGTTCGAAGTGTCGCCGCTGGCCCGTCGTAACGACGACAACCCGAACGTCACCGACCGTTTCGAGCTGTTCATCGGCGGCCGTGAAATCGCTAACGCCTACTCCGAGTTGAACGACGCGGAAGACCAGGCCGAACGCTTCATGGCGCAGGTGGCCGACAAGGACGCCGGCGACGACGAAGCCATGCACTACGACGCCGACTTCGTTCGCGCGCTGGAGTACGGCATGCCGCCAACGGCCGGTGAGGGCATCGGCATCGACCGTCTGGTGATGTTGCTGACCAACTCGCCGTCGATTCGCGATGTGATCCTGTTCCCGCACATGCGACCGCAAGCGTAAACGTTTCAGTTAAAAAGCCGCCTAAAACAGGCGGCTTTTTATTGCCCGTCTGGTACAAATGTATCAATTGGTTAATTTTGAAATAGCAGAGGAAGTCCTGTCGTGATCGGTGCAATAGCTCAAGAAGGTGCAGCGGGTATCGCCACTGCGGTCGCTGAAAGTGTTCAGTACCAGGGTCGCAAGGCCAGCCGACAGGGCAGTGAGCAGCGTCGGCAGGACATTCTCGACGCGGCGATGAGGATTGTCGTGCGCGACGGCGTGCGTGCGGTGCGCCACCGTGCAGTGGCGGCCGAGGCCGGTGTGCCGCTCTCCGCCACCACCTATTACTTCAAGGATATCGATGACCTGCTCACCGATACCTTCGCCCAATACGTCGAACGCAGTGCGGCCTACATGGCAAAACTGTGGAACAACAACGAAGGCCTGCTGCGCGAGATGGTCGTCAGTGGCGATGGCAGCCCGGAGTCGCGCTCGCAACTGGCCGACGATATTGCCCGGTTGATGGCCGACTACGTGCATCGGCAACTGGTCAACCGACGCGAGCATTTGATGGCCGAACAGGCGTTCCGTCAGGAAGCGTTGCTCAACCCGGGTCTGGCCATTCTGGTGCGCTCCCATCAGCAGATTCTCTTGCAGGGCACTTGCCAGTTGTTCCAGGTATTGGGCTCGCGTGAACCGCAGCAAGATGCCAAGGTGTTGACGGCGATTATCGGGCGGATGGAATATCAGGGCCTGCTCAACGACGCCGAGCCTTTGGCCGAAGAGGACATGCTCGGCATTCTGACGCGGTATATGCATTTGGTGCTGGCGTCGGTGTAATCCACTGTTGCTTCACCCTGTGGGAGCGAGCCTGCTCGCGAATGCGTTCTGCCATTCAACATCTCTGTTGCCTGACACACCGCTTTCGCGAGCAGGCTCGCTCCCACAGGGTAATGTGGCGATGTTCAGGGCCGTGTGTTCATAGGGAGTGTTGAATGAAAGCCTGGCGTGGCGTGCTGATCGCCTTGTCGTTCCTGTTGCTCAGTGGCTGTCTGGTGACTTTCAAGGAGCCGCTGGCCAGCATTGACGCGGCGCCCAAGGGCCTGCTCGGCAAGTGGTCGAGCATCAATGCCTGGGGCGAGCCGATGAACCTTGAGCTGACGCGCGTCGGCAACGAGCGCTATCAGGCTGTCACCTGGTTCAAGGCCAAACCCCGCGAGCGCGAGGCTTATCCCTTCACCGTGTCTCGCCATGGCAATCGCTGGTATCTGTCGGCAAAAGTGCCGGCGCGGTTCGGTGGCCACTACACCATCGCCGGGTTTGAACTCACCGACAAACACGAACTGGTGGTGTACAACCTCGATCTCGAGCAGATCAATCAGGCGATCCACCAGAAAGCCCTCGACGGTCAATCCTTCCAGACCGACGATGGCGACGGCGTGCTGGTCGACAGCCGTCTCGACAAGGTCTTTGCTTACCTCGACGATCCGGCCAATTCCGATGTGTTCGTCGAAGCGGTGCGCTATCAGCGCCAGGCCGGCGCCAAATAATTCAGTACGTGATGTTTTCTACAGGAGTTTCGGGTGGACGATTACCAGCAGACGATACGCATGTTGTCCGATCGCATTGTGCTGGCGCAGACGCCGATCCGTGTGCTTGATGCGGTCAAGTGGGACGAGAACATCCGTAAAGGCTTTCTCAAGGCCAAGGGCAAGGAAATGCCGGCGGTAGATCGCGACTACTACCTCAATCGGCCGCTGTCATTCGATTCGAGCAAGGTCAAACTGGAATTTCAGAACATCGAGCGCGACATCACCCGCCAGCTCGGCCAGTTCAACCCGGTCGGGCAGATCATGCGGCGCATGTGCAAGGAATACCGCATGGTGGTGCGCATGCTCGAAGCGCGCGGCACCGAGGATTTTGGCCTGATCTCGCAGGAACTGTATGGCGCCGCGTCCGATGCATTTCACGCCGGTGACCCGACCCTGGCCGACCTCGGCCTGATGATGTCCGACTACCTGAACAATATCGATGGCCGTGGCGACCTGAAGGACGAACCGAAAATCCTCACTGCCAAGGACGCCGTCCATCTGCTGCAAACGCGGTTGAACAAGGTGTTTGGCGAGGCCGAGGAAACCATCCGCGTGTTCGAGTCCGACGGTATCGTTGCCGACGCAGCGGCCGGTGCCGATTACATCAAGATCCGCACCGATGCGCTGTTCAACGACCGCGATGTGCGCGCGCTGGAGGTCCACGAAGGCCTGGTCCACGTCGGCACCACGCTCAATGGTTTGAACCAGCCGATCTGCACCTTCCTGTCCAAAGGCCCGCCCTCCTCGACAGTGACTCAGGAAGGCCTGGCGATTCTGATGGAAATCATCACTTTCGCTTCTTATCCGAGTCGCTTACGCAAACTGACCAACCGCACCCGTGCCATTCACATGGTCGAGGAGGGCGCGGACTTCTTGCAGGTGTTCGAGTTCTTCCGCGAACAGGGCTTCGAAATGGCGGAAAGCTACGGCAACGCCAGCCGGGTTTTCCGTGGTTCGACGCCGACCGGTCTGCCATTCACCAAAGACTTGTCCTACCTCAAGGGCTTTATCATGGTTTACAACTACATTCAGTTGGCCGTGCGTAAGGGCAAGCTTGAGCAGATCCCATTGTTGTTCTGCGGCAAGACCACGCTGGAAGACATGCGCACGTTGCGCCAGTTGGTCGACGAAGGGCTGGTGGTGCCGCCGAAGTACCTGCCGGAGCAGTTCCGCGACCTGAACGCGTTGTCGGCGTGGATGTGCTTCTCCAACTTCCTCAACCATTTGAGCCTGGACCGGATCGAAGCGGATTACTCCAATATCCTCTAGGCGATGAGTCGCCCCTGTGGGAGCGAGCCTGCTCGCGAATGCGATTTCACATTCAACATTAATGTTGGCTGACACACCGCTTTCGCGAGCAGGCTCGCTCCCACAGTTTGATTTGTGTTTAGCCCCCTATTTCTGCGAGGTTTCACCGGATGAGAATCCTCGGCATCTTTTGCTTGCTCCTGACCCTTGGCGGTTGCAGCTCACTGTTGTTCTATCCCGAACCGGGCCAGATCTTCACCCCTGAAAAAGCCAAACTCGAATATCGCACCGTGACGCTGGTCACGGCCGATGGCTTGAAGCTCAACGCCTGGTGGCTGCCGGCTAAACCCGGCGCCGAGGTTAAGGGCACCGTCCTGCATCTGCACGGCAACGGCGGCAATCTGCCGATGCACCTCGGTGGCAGTTGGTGGTTGCCGAAAAACGGCTATCAAGTGCTGCTGGTGGACTATCGCGGTTATGGCTTGTCCGAGGGCGAGCCGAGTTTGCCGGCAATCTATCAGGACATCGACGCCGCGTTCGCCTGGCTGGACAGGGCGCCGGAGGCCAAAGGCAAGCCGCTGATTGTGCTCGGTCAGAGTCTCGGTGGTTCGATGGCCGTGCATTGGCTGGTGCAGCACCCTGAGCGGCAGAAGCAGCTCAAGGCGTTGGTGCTCGACGGTGTGCCTGCCAGTTACCGTGGCGTCGGCCAGTATGCCCTGAGCACGTCGTGGCTGACCTGGCCACTCCAGGTGCCGCTGTCGTGGCTGGTGCCGGATGGCGACAGCGCGATCAATTCGATGCCGCAACTCAGCGGCGTGCCGAAACTGATTTTCCACAGCATCGACGATCCTCTGGTGCCGGTTGCCAATGGCATCCGTCTGTATCAGGCCGCACCGCCTCCGCGCGTGCTGCAGTTGACTCGTGGCGGCCACGTGCAGACCTTCGGCGACCCGGTGTGGCGGCAGGTCATGCTGCGCTACCTAGACGATCCCGAGCACTTCAACGGCCTGCGCCGCCTCGGCGAAATCCCCAACTACCCGCAAACCCCGAATTCTGAAGATGAGAGTCCGCAATGAGTGAAGAACGTAACGCCATCCCGCTGATCATCACCGGTATCTGTAGCATCCTCGGCACGGTCGGGGCCCTGTGGTACTACGGCTATCTGCATTTCGCCAAGCCTGAGGATGCGTTGCTGCTGAACGAATTCACCATGCTCAAGACCGTGCCGGGTGAGGACTACAAGATCTCGTTACAGCCTGCACCGCAAGTGGCGCAGTGCATCGATGGCGTGCTGGTGCTGTTTGATACCGAACAGAAAGGGCTGACCGGTGTGCTGATCAACGCGCAGAAAAAAGCCGTGCGCTGCATGGGCGAGGAGACGCCGCAAAAACTCGAGCAGTAACTCGATCAAACTGTGGGAGCGAGCCTGCTCGCGAATACGGATTCACCGTCAGCATGGATGTTGACTGACACACCGCTTTCGCGAGCAGGCGCTCCCACAGGGGGATTGTGATCGTGCATGAAAAAGCCCCGCCTGACTGAGTCAGGCGGGGCTTTTGCGTGACTGCCTACAGCTTAGTTCGAGCTTACCGCCGAACGTGGCATCACTGGCTGGTTGTCGTTGGAAATGGTCACTTCCACACGACGGTTCATCGCACGGCCGGAGACGCTGCCGTTATCGGCAACCGGGTATTCCTTGCCGTAACCCTGAACCACGATGCGCGCAGGATCTACGCCCATTTTGATCAGTGCTACCTGTACCGACGTCGCACGACGCTCGGACAGCGACTGGTTGTAGTTCGCCGCGCCAGTGCTGTCGGTATAGCCTTCGACGATCACTTTGCGATCAGGGTTTTCCTGAAGGAACTGCGCCAGTTTGTTGATGTTCACCAAACCGCTGGATTTCAGATCAGCCTTGTTGGTGGCGAACAGCACGTCACCGAAGGTCACCAGCGTACCGCGATCGGTCTGCTTGGCGTTGAGGCTGTCCTGCAGCTGTTTGATCTGTTGATCGCGAGCCTCCAGGCGGGCCTGAGCGCGTTGGGCGGCGGCGTTCTTCAGATTGTTTTCAGCGGTGCGCAGGGCGATGGTCTGCTTGGCCACTTCCACGCGCTGGTTGGTCAGGTAGGCCAGTTGGTCAACCTTGGCCGCGTCTTGCTTGTCCATGTAGGCCTTGTCGGCCTTGTCCAGGTAATCGCTGGCGTCTTTGGTTTCCAGGGCCGCGACTTTGCTCGCCTGCGGGTTGGCTTGCAGGCCGGCGTAGTTGGTGCGGGCCTGTTCCAGGTTCGGGTTAGGCGGGGTAGAGCAGGCAGCCAGGGCAACGCTTGCGGCCAGAAGAGCAGGGATCATCAGTTGCTTACGCATAATTTATCGTCCTTTCAATCAATAAAAGTTTCAGCCTTGCGGTCGGGGTGCGCGCTTACTTCACTGGGCGCTGACTTTCCTGACGCAGTTCCTGAACACCTTTCTGGGAATCCTTCACAGCCAGTTCAGCCTTGGCTGCCTGAGCCTTGCGTTCCGCTACACGAGCGTCCCATTCGGCTTGCTCGGACAGGCGACGGGCATCGTCATACTTTTTGTCGTGCATGGCGATTTCGGCTTGTTTGAGTTTGTCCTGCGCTTGCTTCATTTCAACGGCAGCGAACTCGGTACCACCGGCGCTGACCGCGCTGTTGACCGCAGACTGGGTCACGGCGTACTGCTCGGTCGGTGGGTTACCGGCGCAGCCGGCCAGTACGAAGCTGGTGCCGATTGCCAGGGCGGCCAGTTTCAGACCGCGCAGGTGGGTAAACGAGGTTTGGTTTTTCATGGTCTTCAACTCCATTAGGCATCTCCTGAAAACAACTAAATCCATCCTGGTCGAGGAGCCGTAAGCGTCGTATGAAAGCGCGTTTTTGAAACGCTCGTTCCAGGCGTGGTTACAGCTTCCGACCGGAGGGGTTTTTCAAAAGTTCAGAAAAGATGGCCTATCGCCAAAAAAAACTTTGACCGAATGGACAAGGGCTCTAGAGCGGGAACTTTGGCGTCGCACAGAGGTACGCGCGAGGTAAAAAGGGTGCGGTTTTCGAAGTTGAATACGGTCAATGTGGGAGCGGGCTTGCTCGCGAATACGCTGTATCAGTCGACCTTGATAGCGACTGACACAGTGCCTTCGCGAGCAAGCCCGCTCCACAGTTTGATCTGCTTTGTGTCAGTGTTTCTGCTTGCCTTCAGCAGACGACAATTCATGCAAATGCTGCCGCGAGAGGGCGAGAAACCGCGGTGTCGGCCCGACATCTTCGTAAAGGGGATCGCCTTCCTCGTCGGTGGCCACCACGGTCGAACCCTTCACATACGGCAGGCTCGCCTCGAACTCTTCAAGTGCGGCGCCGATCAGTTCGCCGAGCAGTTCTTCGGCATGCCGTTTGGGGTACATTTCGGCAATCGCCGCCAGGCGCGCAGCGGCCTCGACGTCCAGGTGAATCGTGTAGCCAGTGTCGGTCAGGCGACCCTTGGCGTTTTCTTCCCAATGTTGAGCGAGTTCACGGATTTTCATGATGACCTCATTTCGCACCTGCTTGTGGCAGGTCTGGGTGAGTGTCCGGCGACGCCGGCGGCAAGCCTTCATGCGGCTTACTGTTGAGACTAGCTTTCGGCTACAAGGTTTAAAGTCCCTTCGTCGCCTGCTTGTAAGAAGCGCCGTAGAGCGGCACTCTCTAGGTCATGCACTCGTTTCTAAGCCGCCCGGATGAACGCTGGAGAACTGCTGATGACCGATATTGATGCACGCTTGCGCGAGGATGTTCACCTGCTCGGAGAGCTGTTGGGCAATACCATTCGAGACCAGTACGGCGAAGGGTTTCTCGACAAGATCGAGCAGATTCGCAAGGGCGCCAAGGCCGATCGCCGCGGCTCGATGGACGCCGAACTGAGCGCCAGCCTCAATCAGTTGAGCGAAGACGAATTGCTCCCCGTGGCGCGCGCGTTCAACCAGTTTCTGAATCTGGCGAACATCGCCGAGCAGTATCAATTGATCCATCGTCGCGAAGAGTCGCAGCCCGCGCCGTTCGAATCCCGCGTGTTGCCTGAACTGCTGGCGCGCCTGCGTAACGAAGGGCACAGCGCCGAGTCGCTGGCCCGGCAACTGGCACGGCTGGAAATCGAACTGGTACTGACCGCGCACCCGACCGAAGTGGCGCGCCGCACGCTGATCCAGAAGTACGACGCGATCGCCGCGCAACTCGCGGCGCAAGATCATCGCGACCTGACCAGCGCCGAGCGCGAACAGATCCAGAACACCCTGCAACGGCTGATCGCCGAAGCCTGGCACACCGAAGAAATCCGCCGCACCCGCCCGACCCCGGTCGACGAGGCGAAGTGGGGCTTTGCGGTGATCGAACATTCGTTGTGGCAGGCGATTCCCAACCATATGCGCAAGGCCGATCAGGCGCTGCATGCGGCGACCGGCCTGCGTTTGCCGCTGGAAGCCGCGCCGATTCGCTTCGCCTCATGGATGGGCGGCGACCGTGACGGCAACCCCAATGTCACCGCCGCCGTGACCCGTGAAGTGTTGCTGCTGGCGCGTTGGATGGCCGCCGATCTGTACCTGCGCGATGTCGATCATCTGGCTGCCGAACTGTCGATGCAGCAAGCCAGCGAGGCACTCAAAGCCAAGGCGGGCGACAGCGCCGAGCCCTATCGCGCAGTGCTCAAGCAACTGCGTGAACGTCTGCGTGCCACCCGCAACTGGGCGCATGCCTCACTGACCGCCACCACCCCGGCCCCCGCCGATGTACTCGTCAATAATCGCGATCTGCTCGATCCGCTGGAGCTGTGTTTCAACTCGCTGCACGAGTGCGGCATGGGCGTGATCGCTGACGGGCCCTTGCTCGACTGCCTGCGCCGTGCCGTTACATTCGGGCTGTTCCTGGTTCGTCTCGATGTGCGTCAGGACTCTTCGCGACACAGCGCGGCGATGACGGAAATCACCGACTATCTGGGCCTCGGGCGCTATGAAGACTGGGATGAAGAGGCGCGGATTGCTTTCCTGACCCGCGAACTGGCTAACCGTCGGCCGTTGTTACCGGCGCATTTCAAGCCGTCCGCCGACACCGCCGAAGTGCTCAACACCTGCAAGGAAATCGCCGCCGCACCGGGGGCATCGCTGGGTTCCTACGTGATCTCCATGGCCGGCGCGGCTTCCGACGTGCTGGCCGTGCAACTACTGCTTAAAGAGTCGGGCGTGCTGCGGCCGATGCGCGTGGTGCCGCTGTTCGAAACCCTCGCCGACCTCGACAACGCCGGCCCGGTGATCGAGCGCCTGTTGCTCCTGCCGGGTTACCGCGCGCGGCTGCAAGGCCCGCAGGAAGTGATGATCGGCTACTCGGACTCGGCCAAGGACGCCGGCACCACTGCGGCGGCGTGGGCGCAATATCGAGCACAGGAACGCTTGGTGGAAATCTGCCGCGAGCAGCAAGTCGAACTGCTACTGTTCCACGGTCGCGGTGGCACTGTGGGCCGAGGCGGTGGTCCAGCCCACGCGGCGATTCTGTCGCAGCCGCCGGGATCGGTGGCCGGACGTTTCCGCACCACCGAGCAGGGGGAAATGATTCGTTTCAAATTCGGCCTGCCGGACATCGCCGAGCAGAATCTCAACCTGTACCTGGCCGCTGTGCTGGAGGCGACGTTGCTGCCACCGCCGCCACCCACCCCCGAATGGCGTCATCTGATGGACGAATTGGCGGCTGACGGTGTCAGCGCTTACCGCCAGGTGGTGCGGGAAAATCCGCAATTCGTCGAGTATTTCCGCCAGTCCACGCCGGAGCAGGAATTGGGCCGCTTGCCACTCGGCAGCCGTCCGGCCAAACGCCGAGCTGGCGGGATCGAAAGCCTGCGGGCGATTCCGTGGATCTTCGGCTGGACGCAAACCCGGCTGATGTTGCCGGCGTGGCTCGGCTGGGAATCGGCGCTGAGCAAGGCGCTGGAGCGTGGCGAGGGCGAGTTGCTGGGGCAGATGCGCGAGCAGTGGCCGTTCTTCCGCACGCGTATCGACATGCTGGAAATGGTCCTGGCCAAGGCTGACGCCGATATCGCTTTGTCTTACGACGAGCGATTGGTCGAGCCAGAGCTGCTGCCGTTGGGCGCGCACTTACGCGACCTATTGTCGCAGGCGTGCTCGGTGGTGCTTGGTCTGACCGGTCAGTCTCAGCTGTTGGCACATAGCCCGGACACGCTCGAATTCATCCGTCTGCGCAACACTTACCTTGATCCGCTTCATCTATTGCAAGCTGAACTGCTGGCCCGTTCGCGACAGCAGAATGTTGAGCAGGGTAGCCCGGTGGAGCAGGCGCTGCTGGTGTCTGTGGCGGGGATTGCCGCCGGTTTGCGAAATACCGGCTAACGTTTTTGACGCAACGCCAGGCACCCGGAGCAAACCTCGGGTGCCGCCTCGCGTTCACGGGAAAAGTGCCGCCAGGCGACAGTTAATGATGGGGTTGCGACTTGGGTCACCGCGTCGCAAGGTCGCGGTTGGCGGCGGTTTCTCCGACTTTTGGCGTCTTGTGTGGGCGCAGCCTGCTGTGTATCTTGATCAGCCTTTGGCCGTTTGTGCGGCCACGACCCGTATTTTTCAGGATTCGTCCCAAGCGGCGAATCCTTTGTTTTGTAAAAGCTTTTTATAAAAAAATTGAGGAGCACATCTAATGCGCGTCATTCTGCTGGGAGCTCCCGGGGCCGGTAAAGGTACTCAGGCTAAGTTCATCACCGAAAAATTCGGCATTCCGCAAATCTCCACCGGCGACATGCTGCGTGCAGCGGTCAAGGCTGGCACGCCACTGGGCGTTCAAGCCAAGAGCATCATGGATGCCGGCGGCCTGGTGTCGGATGATCTGATCATCGCGCTGGTTCAGGATCGTATCGCTCAACCTGACTGCGCCAACGGTTTCCTGTTCGACGGCTTCCCGCGCACCATTCCGCAGGCTGAAGCACTGGTGACTGCCGGTGTCGAGCTGGACGCCGTGGTCGAAATCGCCGTTGAAGACGAAGAAATCGTTCAGCGCATCGCCGGTCGTCGTGTTCACGAAGCCAGCGGCCGCGTTTACCACGTTGTCTACAACCCGCCGAAACTGGCCGGTAAAGACGACATCACCGGTGAAGAACTGGTACAGCGCAAAGACGACACTGAAGAAACCGTGCGTCATCGCCTGTCGGTTTACCACTCGCAGACCAAGCCACTGGTGGATTTCTACCAGAAGTTGTCCGCTGCCAACGGCAAGCCGAAGTACAGCCACATTCCGGGTGTCGGTTCGGTAGAAGCAATCACCGCCAAGGTGCTTGAAGCGCTGAGCTGAAAAAGCTGATTCGCTGCATCATCCACGGCCCGCTTGCGGGCCGTAGTTGTTTATACTGACGCACCTTTTTTCCCCACCTGTTTTGGAAACATCGATGAGCACCTTGCTGGCCCTGGACACCGCGACTGAAGCTTGCTCCGTTGCCTTGCTGCATGACGGCAAGGTCACGAGCCATTACGAGGTGATCCCGCGCCTGCACGCGCAAAAGCTGCTGCCGATGATCCAGCAACTGCTGGCCGACGCCGGCACCACGCTGCAAGCGGTGGATGCCATTGCGTTCGGTCGCGGGCCGGGTGCGTTTACCGGGGTGCGGATTGCCATCGGCGTGGTGCAGGGGCTGGCGTTCGCGCTGGACCGTCCGGTATTGCCGGTGTCCAACCTTGCGGTGCTGGCGCAGCGTGCGTTTCGTGAGCATGGCGTGAGCCAGGTTGCCGCGGCCATCGATGCGCGCATGGATGAAGTGTATTGGGGCTGCTACCGCGAGACGGCGGGGGAGATGCGTCTGGTCGGTGCTGAAGCGGTGTTGCCGCCGGAAGTCGCGGCACTGCCGGACGATGCCAGCGGCGACTGGTTCGGTGCCGGCACGGGCTGGGGTTATGGCGAGCGCATCGCGGTCAAGCTGAGCGGTTCCGATGCCGGCATGCTGCCCCACGCCGAAGACCTGCTGACGTTGGCGCGCTTTGCCTGGGAGCGTGGTGAGGCGATCCCGGCCGATGATGCTCAGCCGGTTTACCTGCGCGACAAAGTGGCCACCCCCAAAGCCCGCTGATTCACCACACAACCTGTGGGAGCGAGCCTGCTCGCGAAGCGTCGTGTCAGCCTACATTGATGTTGAATGTGCTGACCTCTTCGCGAGCAGGCTCGCTCCCACAGGTTCGGTGTTTACATTCCAACATTGCCAATCGTCAGTTTCTAACCCCGCGTTTTAAACCTTTTGCTCTTTATGTGTTCTAGTTATCACTCGGCAGTTTGCTAAGTCGGTCAAGTGCCGCTAAATTGCCATCATTGATACCGAGCATGACTTTATGCGTATAGACGGCGTTTCCACTCAGTCCTACCCCATCAAGCGCAAGCCTCGCAAAGGCAATCCGGCGCTGGACGAATCCGTCGAGGATATCGACGGCGAGCTGGAATTCCCGACCGAAGCGCAACTGGCCGCCCGTGCTGCCAAAGCCTCCGCACAACGCCTGAGCAATCTGCCTGCCCGTCAGCAAGACATGATTTATCACCGCGCGATGAAAAAAAGCGTAGCCATGGCCCTGGCCAGCTACCTGAGCACCGCCGGTTTTGTCGATTGGGATGCCGACGTGCTGGGCCTCGATCTGTACATCTGATGGATCTGCCTTACTACCTCGGTTGCCCGTCATGGAGCGAAAACGCCTGGCGCGAGTATCTGTATCCGGTAGACGCAAAAACTTCTGATTTCCTCGGCCACTACTGCCAGGTGTTCAACGCCGTGGAAGGCAACACGACCTTCTATGCCAGCCCATCGCCCGCCACCGTGCAGCGTTGGGCCGAGATCATGCCTGCGCACTTTCGCTTCACAGCCAAATTCCCCGGCGATATCAGCCACAGCGGTGATCTGCGCGAGCAACTGACTGCTGCCGAAACCTTCCTGCAATTACTCAAGCCCCTTGGTGAGCGTGTCGCGCCGCTGTGGCTGCAACTGTCGAAAAGCTTCACGCCGCATCGGCTGCCGGAGCTGACGGCGTTCATCGATGCGCTGGACTGCCCGCTGGCGGTGGAAGTGCGGCATGAGCAGTTCTTCGCCAAGGGCGAGAGTGAGCGTCTGCTTAATCGTTTGCTGCTTGATCGTGGTGTTGAACGTATCTGCCTCGACCCGCGTGCGCTGTTCAGTTGCCTGTCGACCGAGTCCTCGGTGATCCACGCGCAATCGAAAAAGCCCCGGGTGCCGACACGTCCAGCGGCGTTCACACAGTTTCCGCAGGTGCGCTTCATCGGCCATCCAGAACTTGAAGCCAACGACCCGTTTCTGGTGCCATGGGTGGCGAAGATCGCCGAGTGGATCGAAGAGGGCCGCACGCCGTATATCTTCCTGCACACCGCCGACAACCTGCTGGCGGCGAAGCTGGCGCAACGTTTTCACGCACAACTGATGCAACGTTTGCCTGGCCTGCCACCTCTGCCTGAGCTATACAGAGAACCCGCCGCGGAGCAACTTGGTCTGCTCTGAGGCGAACTCGTTTTCCTGCCCCGGAGCCGCCGATGGATGCTCAAGCCCGTACAGAACAAGTCCGTAAAGCCCAAGCCTTCAAGGCCTTGCATGAGCGTCCGGGGATTTTCGTCATGCCCAATCCATGGGATGCCGGCTCGGCGAAGATGCTCGCCAGTCTCGGCTATCAGGCGTTGGCCACGACCAGTGCCGGTTATGCGTTTTCCCAAGGCAAAGCCGATGGTGCCTTGAGCCTTGAAGACACCTTGGCCAATGTCCGGGCAATTGTTGCGGCGACGGATTTGCCGGTGGCGGTTGACCTGGAGAACGGTTTTGCCGACGACCCGGTCGAGTGCGCAAAAAGTTTGCTGTATGCAGCCGAGGCGGGCGCAGTGGGCGGTTCGATCGAGGACGCCACGGGCCGTGCGGACGCGCCGATCTATTGCTTCGAACACGCCGTCGCGCGCATCGAAGCCGCCGTGGCCGCAGTGCGCACGCTGCCATTTCCCTTCCTCCTGACCGCCCGTGCGGAGAACTACCTACACGGCAATCCCGACCTCAACGACACCATCCGCCGTTTGCAGGCCTTCGCAGAGGCGGGCGCCGACGTCTTGTATGCGCCGGGTTTGCGCAGCGCCGAAGAAGTCTTGGCCGTGGTGCGCGCGGTAGCGCCGAAACCGGTGAACGTGTTGATGTCCGGCGGTTTGAAACTGACTGTGCAGCAACTCGAAGAAATGGGCGTGCGGCGGATCAGCACCGGTTCTGCTTTGGCGCTGGCGGCGTTCGGTGAGTTCTTCCGTGCGGCAGAAGAAATCCAGAATTGCGGCACCTTCGGCTTCACCTCGCAGTCGATGCCGTACGCCAAGGCCAACCAGTTTTTCAAGGGCTGAATATGGGGCGTTGGATATTCTGGCTGGTGCTGCTGATGATTGGCGGCGCTGCGGTCAGTGTCTGGCGCGGTTGGCTGGACGTGCCGCCGCAGTGGAATCCGTGGGCGCCGCTGGATGTGAAAGCCACGCCCAACTGGCTGACCGGTTACAAGCTGATGCGTTTGCGCGGCGACCCGGAACTTTGCGCGCAGGCGCTTGGTAGCTCGGCTTTGCGCGTTGCGCGGCAAGCCGACAGCCCTGACGCCAAGTGCCCGTTGATCGGCGCCTTGCGCGTTCAGGGCGGTGAGGTGGCGCTGAGCAGCAGTTTCCTCGCCAGTTGTCCGCTGGCGGTGGCCTATGCGATGTTTGAACACCACACGCTGCAACCCGCCGCTCAATCCGTTTACGGGCAAAAGGTCGCGCGGGTTGATCACCTCGGCAGCTTCGCCTGCCGCAATATCTACAATCGCGAAAGCGGTGCGCTAAGCCGCCATGCCAGTGCCGATGCGTTGGATATTGCCGGGTTCCGGCTGGCGGACGGCCGAACCATCAGCGTGCTCAAGGACTGGCCGAAGCAAAATCAGGACGCGCAGTTTCTGCGCAAGGTGCGCGATGGTGCCTGCGAGGCGTTCAGTGTGGTGTTGAGCCCGGATTACAACGCCGCCCATCGCAATCACTTTCATGTCGATGTCGGGCGCTGGAGCGTGTGTCGCTGAGGATCAGGCGGCGATGCGCAGGTTCTGCAGAACGATCGGACGTGCCCAACCGTTATCAAAGTCCAACGCTTTCTGCTGCTCGACGATTTCTTCCGGCGGGAACGGCGGGTAAGGCTTCTGCATCAGGTCGAGGTCGAACTCGGCAATCGGCAGATACAGCGGTTTCTTCTGCGGGGCCGGGCCAGGCTCTGGAACGGGCTGACCATTGTTGATCACCACCGGACGCACCCAACTGCTGTCGAAATCCTGTTGCTTTTGCTGAGCTTTCAGTTCTTCTGGCGGGAATGGCGGGAATGGTTTGTCCAGCAAGTCCATTTCGAATTCGGCGATCGGCAGGAACAGCGGCTCCGGCGGACGCACTTCGGTTTCGACCACATCGCACTCGCGCTGGCTGATGATGTGCGCGTGCAGTTCGCTGCCAACGGTCGGCTCTTCAGGGCTGCTCAGGTCAACCGGAGGAAACTTGCCACACGCAGGCACCACTTCACTCGTCTGTTCGGCCAGCGCCTGGGCAAAGAAATCCTGCCACAGGTGACTGACGCCGCTCAGTGCTTGAGTATTTTGACGGCTGAAATCGCCATGGGGCGAGATGTAGCCAATCGATGTGGGAAGAATGCCTGACATTTTTTTCGGTTGCCGCTCAGCTCTGGCAAAATGCGCGTTGATTGTTTTATCGGCCACTTTTTGCCGATCCTTAACTTTTTTGAGCGTGTTTTCATGATTGAGCAACCCGCGGCCTGCCGCATCCATGTCGAAGCTCTCGGCCCGACGTTTGAAGCGCAAGCCGAGCAGTGGGCCGAACGCCTGGGCTTGCCGCTGCAAGTGGCCGACGGCGAGTTCGCCTTGCAGGTCGGCGAGCAGGGTCTGCAGCTTCAGCAACTGGGCCCGGACGCACCGGGGCCGGTGCGCGTCGACTTTGTCGAGGGTGGCGCGGCGCATCGTCGGTTGTACGGCGGTGGTAGCGGGCAGATGATCGCCAAGGCGGTCGGCATCGCTCAGGGCGTGCGCCCGCGCGTGCTGGATGCCACAGCAGGGCTGGGTAAGGATGCGTTTGTGCTGGCGAGTCTGGGTTGCGAGATGAGCCTGATTGAGCGCCAGCCACTGATCGGTGCGTTGCTGGAGGACGGTCTGGCGCGGGCGGCGGAAGATTTTGATGTGGCGCCGATTGTGGCGCGGATGAAGTTGCTCAAAGGCAACTCCATCGAAGTCATGCAGAACTGGGAAGGTGAGCCGCCGCAGGTGATTTATCTCGATCCGATGTTCCCGCATCGCGAGAAAACGGCGTTGGTGAAGAAGGAAATGCGCCTGTTCCGCCCGTTGGTTGGCGATGATCCGGATGCCCCGGCGCTGCTGGAAGCCGCTTTGGCTTTGGCGACGCACCGGGTGGTGGTCAAGCGCCCGCGCAAGGCGCCGTGCATTGACGGGCCGAAGCCCAGTCATGCGCTGGATGGCAAATCGAGCCGCTATGACATCTACCCGAAGAAAGCGCTCAAGCCCTGAGATTGAGTCGCCGCATTCGCGAGCAGGCTCGCTCCCACCTTGGAATGCATTTCAACTGTGGGAGCGAGCCTGCTCGCGAAAGCGTCCGTCCAAGCGACGCAAGGCTGTCAGGGTCGATAGGCGCGCATAAACAACGCTACAACTTCCTGCACATGGCTTTCCGCTGCCTCTTCTGTCAACGGCTCCCCACAGCCATACAACAAACGAAAATTCCCCGCGCCCTTGATCAGGCAAAAGAAATGCTCGGCCGCATTACGCGGCTGGTCGATGCTCAGCACGCCGGTGTCATGGATCTGCGTCAACAACCGCTCCATGCCTTGCACCATGCGCTGCGGGCCTGCTTCGAAGAAGATCAGCGACAGTTTCGGATCCTGACTGCCCAGCGCCATGATCAAACGGTGCAGATTCACCGACTCATCGCTGTTGATCAGGTGATGAAAGCCTCGGGCAATGTTCAGCAACACATTTTCCACGGCAATCCCTTGGGGCAATTCGAAGAACAGCGGCGGTAATTGTTCTTCGCATTTGGCCACCACGGCGGCGGAGAACAGCGTCTCCTTGTCGTTGAAATGGCTGTAAACCGTCAGCTTCGACACGCCAGCTTCGGCGGCCACCGCGTCCATGCTGGTGTTGGCATAGCCGTGACTCAGAAACAGAATTTTCGCCGCTTCGAGGATGGCTTGGCGCTTGGCCAGATCCTTGGGGCGGCCCGGACCGTTTGGAGCTGAAAGATTGTTCGACATTCTTCGCTTTTAATACTGGACTGGTGAGTTTGCTATTAATAACATACCCGCCAGTATAATTATTCCAAGCACCATTAGCGAAAGGTCCGTCACCATGTTCCGCCATGCGTTGTCCCTCGCGTTGCCAGTGAGTCTGGCGTTCCTTTTGTCAGCGTGTGGTCAGGAAGAGGCGACGCAAGTCACCGTGCGACCGGCCATGGTGGTGCAGCCAGAGCCTTCGGCGCAGGCAATGGAAAGTTATCCGGGCGAGGTGCGTGCCCGCTACGAACCCGATCTGGCGTTCCGCATTGGCGGCAAAGTCAGCCGACGACTGGTCGATGAAGGTCAGCGCGTGAAGGCCGATCAGCCCCTTGCCGAACTCGATCCGCAGGACGTGCGCCTGCAACTGGAGGCCACCCGCGCGCAAGTCGCCGCCGCCGAAGCCAATCTGAACCTGGTGCGTGCCGAGCGCGACCGCTACAAAACCCTGATGGATCGGCAGATGGTCAGCCGCTCGGCCTACGACAACGCCGAAAACCTCTTCCGCTCCGGCGAAGCACGCCTCAAGCAAATCAAAGCAGAATTCAACGTATCGACCAATCAGGCCAGCTACGCGGTGCTGCGTGCGCCGCAGGACGGCGTGGTGGCCAGGCGTGCGGTGGAAGTCGGGCAAGTGGTCGCTGCCGGGCAAACAGTGTTCACCCTCGCCACCGATGGCGAGCGTGAAGTGCTGATCAGCCTGCCGGAGCAGAGCTTCGGCCGCTTCAAGGTTGGTCAGCCGGTGACCGTCGAACTCTGGGCTCAGCAGAACCAGCGCTTCGCCGGACAGATTCGTGAGTTGTCGCCGGCGGCCGATCCGAAATCCCGTACTTTCGCCGCACGCATTTCCTTCACCAGCGGCAAAGTCCCGGCAGAACTTGGCCAGAGTGCCCGGGTGTTCGTGCAATCGGTCGATGCCGCGCCGCTGTCGGTGCCGCTTTCGGCGCTGACCGCGGAAAACGTCGCGACCTACGTCTGGGTCGTCAACACCGACAACACCCTGAAGAAGACCCCCGTGCGCGTGGGCCCGTTCGGCGAGAAAACCGTGCCGGTGCTCGAAGGCTTGAAAGCCAGTGATTGGGTGGTCGCCGCCGGTGTGCACGTGTTGCTCGAAGGACAGCAGGTGCGTCCGGTGGATCGCTCCAATCGTGTCGTCAATCTGGCGAACAAGGAGTAAGCCCCGATGCGCTTCAACCTTTCCGAATGGGCGCTGCGTAATCGCCAGATCGTACTGTTCCTGATGCTTTTGCTGGCCATCGTCGGTGCGTTGTCCTACACCAAACTCGGTCAGAGTGAAGACCCGCCGTTCACCTTCAAAGCCATGGTGATCCAGACCCGCTGGCCGGGCGCGACGGCGCAGGAAGTCTCGCGTCAGGTCACCGAACGCATCGAGAAGAAACTCATGGAGACCGGCGAATACGAACGCATCGTTTCGTTTTCCCGCCCCGGTGAATCCCAGGTCACCTTTATTGCCCGTGACTCGATGCACTCCAACCAGATCCCCGACCTCTGGTATCAGGTGCGCAAGAAGGTCAGCGACATCCGCCAGACCTTGCCGCCGGGGATTCAGGGGCCGTTCTTCAACGATGAATTCGGCACCACCTTCGGCAATATCTACGCGCTGACGGGCGATGGTTTCGACTACGCCGTGCTCAAGGATTACGCCGATCGCGTGCAGATTCAGCTGCAACGGGTCAAGGATGTCGGCAAGGTCGATCTGCTCGGGTTGCAGGACGAGAAGGTCTGGGTCGAACTGTCCAACGTCAAACTCGCCACTCTCGGTTTGCCATTGGCGGCGGTGCAACAGGCGCTGGAAGAACAGAACGCGGTGTCCACTGCCGGATTCTTCGAGACCGGCAGCGAGCGTCTGCAACTGCGGGTTTCGGGGAATTTTCAGACAGTCGACGAGATAAAAAACTTCCCGATCCGGGTCGGCGATCGCACGTTCCGCATCTCCGACGTCGCCGACGTGCGGCGTGGTTTCAACGATCCACCGGCGCCGCGCATGCGCTTCATGGGCGAAGATGCGATCGGCTTGGCGGTTGCCATGAAGGACGGCGGTGACATTCTCGTGCTGGGTAAAGCGCTGGAAGGCGAGTTCTCGCGCATCCAGAAAAACCTCCCGGCCGGCATGCAGTTGCGCAAGGTTTCCGATCAACCGGCAGCAGTGAAAACCGGCGTGGGCGAGTTCGTCCAGGTGTTGGTTGAAGCACTGGCGATTGTGTTGCTGGTGAGCTTCTTCTCCCTCGGCGTGCGCACCGGCATGGTCGTCGCGCTGAGCATTCCGCTGGTGTTGGCGATGACCTTCGCCTGCATGTATTACCTCGGTATCGGCCTGCACAAAATCTCCCTCGGCGCGTTGGTGTTGGCGTTGGGTTTGCTGGTGGACGACGCGATCATCGCCGTGGAAATGATGGCGATCAAAATGGAGCAGGGCTTTGACCGCATCCGGGCGGCGAGCTACGCCTGGACCAGCACCGCGTTCCCGATGCTTACCGGTACGCTGATCACCGCCGCGGGTTTCCTGCCGATTGCCACGGCGCAGTCCGGCACGGGCGAATACACCCGTTCGATCTTCCAGGTGGTGACCATTGCGCTGCTCGCTTCGTGGGTCGCGGCGGTGATGTTCGTGCCGTATCTGGGGGAAAGGCTCCTGCCGGATCTGGCGAAAATTCATGCGGCCAAACACGGCACGAGTGATGGTCAACCGGACCCTTACGGCACACCGTTTTATCAGCGTGTTCGGCGTCTGGTGGAGTGGTGCGTGGTGCACCGTAAAACCGTGATTGTGCTGACCGTGGGGCTGTTTATCGCGTCGGTGATGCTGTTCCGTTTCGTGCCGCAGCAGTTTTTCCCGGCCTCGAATCGGCTGGAGCTGATGGTCGATCTGAAACTCGCCGAAGGGGCATCGCTGGCCAACACCACCGGTGAGGTCAAACGCCTTGAAGCTATGCTCAAGGATCACGCTGGCATCGACAACTACGTGGCGTATGTCGGCACCGGTTCGCCGCGTTTCTACCTGCCGCTGGATCAGCAGTTGCCAGCGGCGAGCTTTGCCCAGTTTGTGGTGTTGGCGAAGAACATCGAGGAGCGTGAAACGCTGCGCACCTGGTTGATCTCCACGCTGAACGAGCAGTTCCCGACGCTGCGTTCGCGGGTCACGCGTTTGGAAAACGGCCCGCCGGTTGGCTATCCGGTGCAGTTCCGCGTTACCGGTGAGCACATCGAAGAAGTCCGCGCTCTGGCCCGCAAGGTCGCGGCCAAGGTTCGCGAAAATCCGCATGTGGTCAATGTGCATCTGGACTGGGAAGAACCGAGCAAGGTCGTGTACCTGAACATCGATCAGGATCGCGCCCGGGCACTCGGGGTGAGCACCGCCAATCTGGCGAAATTCCTGCAGAGTTCGTTGACCGGGTCGAGCGTCAGTCAGTATCGCGAAGACAACGAATTGATCGAGATTCTGCTGCGCGGCACGGTGCATGAGCGTACCGAGTTGTCGTTGCTGCCGAGCCTGGCAGTGCCGACGGATAACGGTCGCAGCGTGGCGCTGTCGCAGGTTGCCACGCTCGAATATGGCTTTGAGGAAGGCATCATCTGGCACCGTAATCGTCTGCCCAACGTGACGGTGCGGGCAGACATTTATGGCAAGGAGCAGCCGGCGACGCTGGTGAAGCAGATTATGCCGACACTGGATTCGATTCGCGCTGAATTGCCGGGCGGGTATCTGCTGGATGTTGGTGGGACGGTGGAGGATTCGGAGCGTGGGCAGAAGTCGGTGAATGCCGGGGTGCCGATGTTCATCGTGGTGGTGCTGACGTTGCTGATGGTGCAGCTGCGCAGTTTTTCGCGCACGGCGATGGTGTTTTTGACGGCGCCGTTGGGGTTGATCGGGGTGGTGCTGTTTTTGATGGTGTTCCGGCAGCCGTTCGGCTTTGTGGCGATGTTGGGGACTATCGCGCTGTCCGGGATGATCATGCGTAATTCGGTGATTCTGGTGGATCAGATCGAGCAGGATATTGCCTCGGGACTCAGGCCTTGGCAGGCAATTATCGAGGCGACGGTACGGCGGTTTCGGCCGATTGTGTTGACGGCTCTGGCGGCGGTTCTGGCGATGATTCCGTTGTCGCGCAGTGTGTTTTTTGGGCCGATGGCGGTGGCGATCATGGGGGGGTTGATTGTCGCTACGGCGCTGACTCTGTTGTTTTTGCCGGCGTTGTATGCGGTCTGGTTCAGGGTTCGTCGGGAGGGTTGATCTTTGGTTTGACGTGGCGGCCTTCGGGCCGACCATGTTCTTGGGGTTTGGGTGAATATCCGTTTCTGCGGGTGTTGCCGCTGGCGTTTTCGCTCTTACAGCGAGTCCCTTTGGCAAACGCCCCAAAGGAACCAAAGGTCTGTGCCCTGACGTTCGGCCCACTCGCTGGGGCTCGGGGTTCCTTCGCTCCGGGATTGATCCGGGTGCATCGCCTCCGGTTTGCTTCGCTGCACCTCCTCTCGATGTGTTCGACTTCGTCGAACGGTCGCTGCGCTCCCACCCCCCGGATCAATCCCTCCGCTCAGCCTGCCGACGGGCTCTAAGATCAAAAGCCGCAGCCGAGCTTGCGCTCATCCTGTTGAGTGGTGAGGAGCAGAAGCGATCTGCTCTTGCTCTTCTGTGGGAGTGAGCCTGCTCGCGAAGGCGGCCTTACAGCCACCCAGTCTCTATCTGCTTACACCCAATCATAATTGTGGGAGCTGGCTTGCCAGCGAAGGCAGCCTGATATCCGACCTGTTGCTTGCAGATGTACGCAATCCAACTGTAGGAGCGAGCCTGCTCGCGAAGGCGGCCTGATAGCCACCCAGTCTCTATCTGCTTACACCCAATCAAAATTGTGGGAGCTGGCTTGCCAGCGATGGCGGCCTGATATCCGACCTGTTGCTTGCAGATGTACGCAATCCAACTGTAGGAGCGAGCCTGCTCGCGAAGGCGGCCTGATAGCCACCCAGTCTCTATCTGCTTACACCCAATCAAAATTGTGGGAGCTGGCTTGCCAGC
>NZ_FYDT01000019.1:0-69742 GCF_900187585.1 Pseudomonas sp. Irchel 3E19 | reverse complement strand
CCGACCTGTTGCTTGCAGATGTGCGCAATCCAACTGTAGGAGCGAGCCTGCTCGCGAAGGCGGCCTGATAGCCACCCAGTCTCTATCTGCTTACACCCAATCAAAATTGTGGGAGCTGGCTTGCCAGCGATGGCAGCCTGACAGCCGACCTGTTGCTTGCAGATGTGCGCAATCCAACTGTAGGAGTGAGCCTGCTCGCGATGACGGCCTTACAGCCACCCAGTCTCTATCTGCTTACACCCAATCAAAATTGTGGGAGCTGGCTTGCCAGCGATGGCAGCCTGACAGCCGACCTGTTGCTTGCAGATGTACGCAATCCAACTGTAGGAGCGAGCCTGCTCGCGAAGGCGGCCTGATAGCCACCCAGTCTCTATCTGCTTACACCCAATCAAAATTGTGGGAGCTGGCTTGCCAGCGATGGCAGCCTGACAGCCGACCTGTTGCTTGCAGATGTGCGCAATCCAACTGTAGGAGTGAGCCTGCTCGCGATGACGGCCTTACAGCCACCCAGTCTCTATCTGCTTACACCCAATCAAAATTGTGGGAGCTGGCTTGCCAGCGATGGCAGCCTGACAGCCGACCTGTTGCTTGCAGATGTACGCAATCCAACTGTAGGAGCGAGCCTGCTCGCGATGACGGCCTTACAGCCACCCAGTCTCTATCTGCTTACACCCAATCAAAATTGTGGGAGCTGGCTTGCCAGCGATGACGGCCTGATATCCGACCAGTCTCTAGCTGACTACCCAGAGCCAGCTCTACCTGCGCCACTTCCTACATTTTTTTCAGAAACCTCTGATCTTGAGCCAGATTGCCTCGGATGCTGTACTCCAGCCTCTGCTTCCCCACGCATCCTGAGTCCGCCTGATGAAAAAGCCGCCAGCATTGAAAGGCAGAACCGACCCGGTGTTCGACTTGTTGATGCGTCCGCCGCACAAGCAGCGTCTGGCGGATTATCTGGCGCTGCTCAAGCCTCTCGATGATCAACATCGTTATCTGCCATTCGAAGCCTTGCGCTTCCGTTGGGCCAGCGGGCTGGATGCCAATTTGTGTTGGGCCCTGGTCAAGAAGGCGCGGGTTGCGCAGTACATCAATTTGTTGCCGCTGGGTGAGCCGGTGCAATGGGGCAAATATTTGCTGACGCCTTCTGCGCAGAAAACCATTTCCGTCGTGGATCGACAAACCACCTCTGCTGCTTTGGAGTACATGACCAGTCAGATCGGTGAGCGGGCGCATTTCAGTTATCTGCTCAATAACCTGATCGAAGACGAAGCCATCGCCAGCAGTCAGCTGGAGGGCGCAGCGACTACCACACGTGTTGCCAAAGACATGCTCAAGCATCAGCGCCAGCCGCGTACGCCAGACGAGCGCATGGTCATGGGGAATTACCGGATGATGAATTTCGCCTGGGAAAAGCGCTACGAGCCTTTGAGTCCGGAGTTGATTGCTGCCATTCATAAGGTCGGCGTAGAGGGGATTGATGACGAACAGTACGCCCCCGGTCTTTTCAGGACGAACGATGAAATGGTTGTGCAGGACGGCGAGGGCAATACCGTGCATAGACCCCCACCTGCTGCCGGGTTGGTCTCGCGTCTTCAGAAGCTTTCGGATTGGATCAATCAGCCCACAGACCTGCCTCAGCAGGCGAACCAGCTGCACCCCTTGATAAAAGCGATCACGCTGCATTTCGCCTTGGGCTATGAGCATCCGTTTCGTGATGGGAACGGGAGGGTCGCCAGGGCGTTGTTTTACTGGTTCATGTTCAAGAATGAGTTCGCAGCGTTTCGCTACATTGCGATCAGCCTGCTGCTGCGTAACGCGCCAGTGAAATATGGGCGTTCATATCTGCATACCGAGAACGATGAAATGGATCTGACGTATTTCATCGAGTTTCAGTGTTCGGTGATTCTGCGAGCAGTGGCTGGTTTTGCTGATGTCTACAGAAAAAGCGTGGAGTATTCCGAGGCCTTTGAGCAATGGTTGATACGTTCAGGTTTTTTTGATCGGCTGACGGAAAAACAGCGGGCGGTGTATCAGGTCGCCAAGAGCGGGGTGGCGAAAAAGGTTACAGCGAGCAACGTCAAGGAGCACCTTTGCTGCGCTTATTCCACGGCGGTTTCGACGCTCAACGGTCTGGTGGAGTTGCAGGTTTTCGAAAAGCGCAAATTGGGTCGTGAGTGGGTATTTTTCTTACGCGCCCCTCTAGCAAACGCAATACAAAACGGGAGCGAAATATCACGCTCCCGTTTTCTGTCAGCTTAGAGCGTTCCAAACACCTTCTTTGCCAGACTCGTCGCCGCAGCGGCAGGGTTGTTGCGGATGGTTTCTTCCTGTTTGCCGATCATTTCAAACAAGCCGTTGAGCGCTTGTTCGGTGACGTAGTTTTCGACGTTGGCGCTCTTCGCGTCTACCACGCCGAAGGTTGCGGCCTGGCCGGCGAAGGCGTTGTATTTCTGCGCCACGCCTACCTTGTCGGTGGCTTGTTTGACGATGGGCAGGAACTTGGCGCGGATCTGTTCGCGACTGGATTTATCCAGATACTGGGTGGCCGAGTCAGTGCCGCCGCTGAGGATGCCTTTGGCGTCGGCCACGCTCATTTTCTTCACGGCGTCGACGAGGATCGGCTGGGCCTGGGTCACAGCGCTTTCCGCGGCTTTGTTCATGGCGGTTTCCAGTTCTTCGACCTGGGCGCCCATGCCGAAGGCTTTCATTTTGCTGGCGGCTTTGCCGAGTTTGCCCGGCAGTTCGATTTTCACATCCGGGTTGTTGCTGAAGCCGCCCGGGGTACCTAATTGTTTGACGGCCAGTTGTGCGCCTTGGGTCAGGGCGTCCTTGAGGCCGCCGGTGGCGTCTTGTTGCGACAGGTCACTGAGCGACAGGGCCATGGTGCTGGCGGAGATCATCAGGCCCGCGCACAGGCCGGCGAAGCGAAGGGTAGGGCGGAGCATGGCAGCTTCCTTGTTTCAGAAAATGAATTAACGAGCGGCGTCGACGCGGATTTTCAGCGGCTGCGGATCGTTGCCGTCGAGTTGCACGGCGTGGTTTTCGGTGGTGATGAACATCAGTTCACCGTTGACTTCGATGCGCGCGCTGACCGAGTAGCGGTGGCCGGGTTTGACCTGGGCCGGATCGTAGCTCAAGTGGAACGGCAGCGGCACCTGGCCATTGACCGGGCCTTTCTGTTCGTCGAGTACCACGGCTGGCGCGTCGGCCAGTGACACGTCTTGCAGGCTCACGCTCAGGGTCGCGCTCGGTGGCAGGGCGATGCGTTGCAGGTAGAACACTTCGCCGTCGAGGCCCATCTTGCCGGCGGGTGTGGTCGATTGGCAGGCGCTGAGCAGCGTGGCGGCTGCGAGAATAGTCAGTTTTTTCATGGAAAATCTCCTTTCATTGTGGGAGCGGGCTTGCTCGCGAAGGCGATTTAGCATTCAACATTTCAGTTGTCTGACACTCCGTCTTCGCGAGCAGGCTCGCTCCCACCAGGTTTTCATCAGGCGTCGGGCTGTGTGGCGACCTGATCGGCGGCGTCTTCACTGCGATGCAACGCCACCTGGCGGATCGACAAGCGAATCTCCGCCGGCAACACGCGTTTGGCCGCGCCTTCGGCGAGTTCGCCGAGCAACTCGTGATAACTCAGCTTGCCGGCCTCGTCGCGGCGCAGCACGTCGAGGTCGAGCAGGGTCTGGATGAAGTGGCGGAACAGGCTCTTGTCGAAGAATTCCGGGGCATTGAGGCCGTGCAGGATCGACAGGCGCTGGGCCATGACGGTGCACAGGTCTTCCAGTTCTTCGGCGCTGATGGTGTTTTGCCCGGCGTTGAGCAGCAGCGACACAGTCATGTAGAAGCGCTGCAAGGTCTGCGCGATGCTTTTCGACAGCAGGGTCAGCAACACGAAGTGCCGCGAACTTGGCGCCGGACGCATGTACACGTCTTTCTCGAAGCGCAGCAGACCTTGCTCGACAAACGCTTCCAGCCACTGATCGACCACGGCATCGAGTTCGTCCAGCGACCAGCGTATGAACAGCTCCGATTGCAGGTACGGATACAGCGCGCGGGTGTAGCGCAGGATCTGTTCGCGGCTCATGCGCGAGGTGCTCTGGAAGAAACTCGCCAACAGCGCCGGCAGGGCGAAGATGTGCAGCACGTTGTTGCGGTAGTAGGTCATCAGAACGGCATTTTGCTCGTCCAGATAAAGAATCTTGCCCAGCGCGTCGTTCTGCTCGGACAGCAGGTCCATGTCCTTTACATGCTCGATCAGCGCGCGACCATCGCCGTCGGGCAACGTGGTGTGCGGCGAGTAGGGAACCTTGCGTAACAGGGCCAGGTACAGATCCAGCACTCGCGCCATGGCTCGGTCGTCCAGCGCCAGGCGCGTGGTCGAGAGCAGCGCCAGCGCCACCAGGTTGACCGGGTTGATCGCCGCCGCTTCGTTCAGATGCTGCGCGACTTTCTCGCCGAGGCGGTTGGTGGTTTCGTTGAGCCATGCCGGTTTGTACTGCGGGCCGAGCTCCTGCTGGCGCCAGTCCGGTTGTTCGGCGTCGAGGAATTCCGCCAGTTTGATCGGCTCGCCGAAGTTGACGGCGACCTGCCCGAAGCGCTGCTTGAGCGCGCCGATGACTTTGAAGATGTCGAAGATCGATTCTTTCTTCTTGCTCGCCCCGCGCAACTCGCCGAGGTAGGTGCGACCTTCCAGTACGCGCTCATAACCGATGTACACCGGCACAAACACGATGGGCATGCGCGACGAACGCAGGAAGCTGCGCATCGTGATCGCGAGCATCCCGGTTTTCGGTTGCAGCATGCGCCCGGTGCGCGAGCGCCCGCCCTCGACGAAGTATTCGACCGGGAAGCCTTTGGTGAACAGGGTGTGCAGGTATTCGTTGAACACCGAGGTGTACAGCGGATTGCCCTTGAACGTGCGGCGCATGAAAAACGCGCCGCCACGGCGCAGCAAGCTGCCGATCACCGGCATGTTCAGGTTGATCCCGGCGGCGATGTGCGGCGGGGTCAGGCCGTTGCGGAACAGCAAGTACGAGAGCAGCAGGTAGTCGATGTGGCTGCGGTGGCACGGCACGTAGATCACTTCGTGACCTTGGGCGACCTTTTGCACGCCTTCGATGTGGTTGACCTTGATGCCGTCGTAGATTTTGTTCCAGAACCAGCTCAGCACCACTTCCAGAAAGCGGATCGCGGTGTAGGTGTAGTCCGAGGCGATCTCGTTGCCGTAGCGCAGGGCCTGAGCCTTGGCTTTCTCCGGGGAGATGTTTTCGCGCTCGGCTTCGTCGAGGATCGCTTGCTTGACCAGTGGCTGGTTGAGCAGGCCTTTGACCAGGTTGCGCCGGTGGGAAATGTCCGGGCCGATCACCGCCGCTTTCAGATTACGGAAGTGTACGCGCAGGATTCGCTGGGCCATGCGCACGGTGCGTTCGTGGCCCTTGTTGTGCTCGATCAGCTCGCGCAGATGGATCGGCGCCGAGAACTGCACGCGGGTTTTACGCCCGAGAACAATGATGCTCAGCAGGCGACGCAGGCGCCCGGTGACCGCCCAACTGTCGGCAAACAGCAGCTTCCACGGGCTGTTTTCGCTGTCCGGCGACTGACCCCAGAACACACTGACCGGAATGATCTGCGCGTCTTCGGCGGCGTTCTGGGTGAGGGCGCTGACAAGACGCGTCAGGGTCGGCGGCGCACCGCGTTTGTCCTGACGGCCGAGCCAGTCCGGGTCCGGCGTCAGATAGAAGAACGCGGCAGGCTCAATCAGCGAACCCACCGACACCGGCAGCACCGGGCGCGGCAGGCCGGCCTTGGTGCACTCGGTGTCGACCACGGCCAGATCGGTCAGCGATGGGTTTTGCAGGACGTAGAACACCGGACGACTGCGGTCGAGGTTGAGGGTGAACGACGACTGGTTGATCGTCTCCGAGCGAACCCAGAGGTACAACAGTCGGCGCAAGGTGCCAAACACAAGACGGCGAAACGGGGAGCGGGTCATACGGCTTCTGCGTGAGTGGATAAAACCGAGCAGATGCTCGGGCGGTCGATAGTGTGCCGTATTAGTCGAAAATCGGCAAAAAAGCGGCGAAGTAAACTCCTGTTGAGAGTTTTCGTGCCTGTCATATACTCGGCGGTCTGTCGCCGGGGCCCTTTTATGGACGTCGGACGCAGGCTGACGTTCCTCAAAGGCTTTCCTGCGAAAAGCCTGTTCAATAATAAAAAAGGAGTATGAACAGATGGCAACACGTGAAACCGGCAACGTGAAGTGGTTCAACGACGCCAAGGGCTACGGCTTCATTCAGCGCGAAGACGGGGTGGACGTGTTCGTGCACTACCGCGCGATTCGCGGCGAAGGGCATCGGTCGCTGACCGAAGGCCAGCAGGTCGAGTATGCGGTGGTGACGGGTGACAAGGGCTTGCAGGCTGAGGATGTTGTAGGCCTGTAAGTCCCTGAAAACCACTGTGGGAGCGAGCCTGCTCGCGAATGCATAGTGTCAGTCGATATGAATGGTGACTGATACACCGCATTCGCGAGCAGGCTCGCTCCCACATTTGTATCGGCGTTGCCTGTTGTTAAGCGGTTTTCCAAGTGATTTCTTCTTCACCGTCTTCGCTGATGCGCATCCAGCGATCCGCTGTCTCCTCACCTTCTTCTTCAACCCACGTGCCCGGTGCACAACGCACTTCAACGTTCAGCGCAGCAAATGCGGCGCGGGCGCAGGCGATGTCGTCGTCCCATGGGGTCGCATCGCTTTCCAGGTACAGGCTGTTCCACTTGCCCACGGCTTTGGGCAGCCAGGTCACCGGGATGTTGCCGGCCTTGCACTTGTAGGTCTGGCCCTTCTGCACCCAGTCACTGCACGGGCCCAGCGCTTCGCCCAGCCAGGCCGAAATGGCCTTGTGGTCGACGTCGGCGTCTTTCAGGTAAATCTCGATATCCGGTTGGCGCATGGATGTCCTCACTGCGGGTCTGAAAAATCCATTCGCGGATTTAGCCGGCCCCGGGCATTTGCCCGAGACCAAAAGTTATTGAAGAACGAAATAATCGTAGCGCATCGATACGGTGGTCTCGAACGGCTCGGCCTGTTCGATCACCGCAGCGCGACGCTCGGCACTGGCGCGCCAGCCGTGGGGTGTCATCGCCAACATGTTGGCTCGATCCTCGGGCTTGTCCAGCGTCAGTTTGAATTCCAGGGTTTCACTGTGCGCCAGCGCCATGCCTTCCGGCACCAGGGCCAGATGCTTGTCGTCGGTGTATTCGCGCACTTCGTCGTACAGACGTTCGCGCAGTTCCATCAAATGGCCGCTGGTCGGGCCGACTTTCATCAGGCCGCCGCCAACACTGAGCAGGCGTTTGGCTTCTTCCCAGTCCAGGGGACTGAAAACGCTGGCGAGAAACTGGCAACTGCCCGACGCCAATGGCACGCGGGCCATGCTGGCGATCAACCAGGTCAGTTGTGGATTGCGCTTGCACGCACGTTTGACCGCTTCGCGGGAGATGTCCAGCGCGTAGCCATCGGCATCCGGCAGGGCTTCGGCGATTTGCGCGGTGTAATAACCCTCGCCACAACCGATGTCGACCCAGCGTGCCGGCGCGTAACTCGCTGCCAGCTCGGCCAGACGCTTGGCCACCGGCGCGTAGTGCCCGGCGTTGAGGAAATCACGGCGGGCTTCAACCATCGCCTGATTGTCGCCAGGATCACGGCTGTTCTTGTGCTGCACCGGCAACAGGTTGAGGTAACCCTGCCGTGCGCGGTCGAAACGATGCCCGGCGGGGCAGACCACGCCGTTGTCCACCGCATTTAGCGGCTCACTGCAGATCGGGCACGCGAGCATCAGGCGAGCAACTTGATCAGGGTCTGGTAGTAGATCTCGGTCAGCACGTCGAGATCGGCGGCCAGTACACGCTCGTTGACCTGGTGAATGGTCGCGTTGACCGGGCCCAGTTCAACCACTTGTGTGCCCATGGTCGCAATGAAACGGCCATCGGACGTGCCGCCGCTGGTCGATGCCTTGGTTTCGCGGCCGGTGATGTCCTTGATGCTCGACGACACCGCGTCGAGCAGCGCGCCCGGCTCGGTGAGGAATGGCAGGCCGGACAGCGCCCAGTCGATGTGCCAGTCCAGACCATGCTTGTCGAGGATGCCTGCAACGCGCTTCTGCAGGCCTTCGACCGTGGATTCGGTGGAGAAACGGAAGTTGAACACCGCCACCAGGTCACCCGGAATCACGTTGGTCGCGCCGGTACCGGAGTTGACGTTGGAAATCTGGAAACTGGTTGGCGGGAAGAAATCGTTGCCGTGATCCCAGTGCTCGGCGGCCAGTTCGGCCAGCGCCGGAGCCGCGAGGTGGATCGGGTTCTTCGCCAGATGCGGATAGGCCACGTGACCCTGCACACCGCGCACAGTGAGCTTGGCGCCAAGCGAGCCGCGACGGCCGTTTTTCACCACGTCGCCCACCAGCGTAGTGCTCGACGGTTCGCCGACGATGCACCAGTCCAGACGCTCGTTACGCGCGACCAGACGTTCGACCACGGCTTTGGTGCCGTGGTGCGCCGGGCCTTCTTCGTCGCTGGTGATCAGAAACGCGACCTTGCCTTTATGGTTCGGGTAGTCGGCGACAAAGCGCTCGGCGGCGACAGTCATCGATGCCAGGCTGCCTTTCATGTCTGCCGCGCCACGGCCGCAGAGCATGCCGTGTTCATCGATGATGGCGTTGAACGGATCGATCTGCCAGGCGGTCACCGGGCCGGTCGGCACCACGTCGGTGTGACCGGCGAAGCACAGCACCGGGCCGTCGTTGTTGCCGTGAATGGCCCAGAAGTTATCCACATCCTCGATGCGCATTGGCTCCAGCGTGAAACCGGCATCGCCCAGGCGCTGCATCATCTGCTTCTGGCAGTCGGCGTCGACCGGCGTCACGGACGGACGGCGGATCAGGTCGATGGCGAGTTGGAGGGTCGGCGAAAGGTCGGCGTGGGCCGTCATGGAAAACTCCGAAGATCATGAATGTGGGCGCGGACTAACTGTGGGAGCGGGCTTGCTCGCGAAAGCGATTGATCAGTCAACATAGATGTTGAATGTTACAAAGCCTTCGCGAGCAAGCCCGCTCCCACAAGGGATACGGTTATCACGCCATGCCCCGCAAAATGGCGGTTATCTTAAAGCAAAACGGCGACCATTGGCCGCCGTTTAGTGCTTCGGTGAGGATTTAGACGGCCGGTGCCGGCTCTGGCGACGCTGCCGGTTTTGGCAGCGACGACAGGAACGCCATGATCAGCGCTGCCAGATACGGTAGCGATTGCACCAGCAGCATGGCCACCCAGAAACGCATATCGTTGCTTGGAATGCCTTGCACCAGATAGATCCCCAGCGCCGCGCCCCACAACAGCAGCATGATGAACAGCTCTTCCCGTGCTTCGGAAATCGCCACCCAGAAGCCGTGGTTGTCGGCGTTTTTCGGTGTGCGGAAGAACGGAATGCTGCTGGTGAAGAAACCGTACAGCACCGCTTTGGCGATGGTGTGCGACAACGCCAGCCCGGCCAGTGCCGCGCAGAATGCATCTTTCAGGTTCACCCCCACCGCGCGGCGATACAGGAAGATGATCTTGCCGACCTTGAACACGAACAGCGCCAGCGGCGGGATCGCGAAGATCAACAGCGGCGGATCGACCCGTTGCGGCACGATGATCATCGCCGCCGACCACAACAGCGCGCCGACGGTGAAGAAGATGTTCATGCCGTCCGCGACCCACGGCAACCAGCCCGCGAGGAAGTGATAGCGCTGGCCGCGAGTCAGTTCGGTGTCCTTGCCGCGCAGCAGGCTGCCGGTGTGACGCTTGATGATCTGAATCGCGCCGTAGGCCCAGCGGAAGCGCTGCTTCTTGAAGTCGATAAACGTATCCGGCATCAGGCCTTTGCCGTAACTGTCGTGGTAATACGCCGCCGACAGGCCTTTTTCGAATACACGCAAGCCGAGTTCGGCATCTTCACAGATACACCAGTCAGCCCAGCCCAACTCTTCCAGAACCGAACGGCGAGTCATGGTCATGGTGCCATGCTGGATAATTGCGTCGCGGTCGTTACGGGTGACCATACCGATATGAAAGAAGCCCTTGTATTCGGCGTAGCAGAGCTTCTTGAAGGTGCTTTCGTTCTGGTCGCGATAATCCTGCGGCGACTGCACCACGGCGATTTTCGGATCGGCGAAGTGCGGCACCATGTGCTTGAGCCAGTTCGGGTGTACGCAGTAATCGGAGTCGATTACCGCGATCACTTCGGCGTCCTTGGCGGTGTGCGGAATCAGGTAGTTCAACGCGCCGCCCTTGAAGCCTGCCAGTGGCGCAACGTGGAAGAACTTGAAGCGCGGGCCGAGGGTTTCGCAGTAGTCGCGCACCGGTTCCCAAACGGCTGGGTCCTTGGTGTTGTTGTCGATGATCAGGACTTCGTAGTCCGGATAATCGAGCGCCGCCAGTGCGTCGAGGGTCTGTTTGACCATCTCCGGCGGCTCGTTGTAGCAAGGCACATGGATCGACACTTTTGGCCGGTAGCTGGAATCGCCCTCAACCGGCAGGAATTCTCGTCGACGCTTGTGAATCCACACCGCTTCGGCCAGTTCATGCGCTTCGGTGAGCAACACGATAAACACCCCGAGCGCACCGAGCGCCAACAGGAAGCCCACCGTCAGGCTGAACCACGTGCTGTATTGCAGGCTGTAGTCATAACCGATCCAGACCAGCACCGACCCGCAAAGGAATGCTATGAAGGTCAGGAAGATCCGCCCGCGCTGGCGCAGGGCCGAGCCGTCGATCATCAACAAGGTCAGCGACAACAGCGCCAATACCACCGAACCGACCGCCAGCACACGCCATTGCGGGATCGCGACGACCGGGCCTTCGAAGTTGAATTTCTGCTGGCGCGCGGCGTTGAACACGCCCCAGTAGGCGCCCACCGAACCTTCGTCACTGGCTTTCCACGGCTGGTCGAACGCTTCGATCACGAAGTAGTTGAAGCCCTGGCGATTGAGTTTGTTGACCAACGTCCGCAGGTAGATCGCCTGATCCGCCGGCGATGCATCGGCGCCGCCGCGCATACGGCCGTTGCTCGGCCAGCCCACTTCGGAGAGCAGCAGCGGTTTTTTCGGGAACAGCTTTTTCAGGTCGCGGGCGCGGTCGAAAACGAACTGGCCGGCCTTGTCGACGGGAATGAATTCCCAGTAAGGCAGAACGTGCGCGGCGATCAGGTCGACGTGCTTGGCGAGCTCCGGGTGTTCTTCCCAGACGTGCCATTGTTCGGAGGTGGTCACCGGGACTTTCACTGCCGCGCGTACACGATCAAGCAACACGCTGAGTTGCTCGGCAGTGATTTCCTTGCGGAAGATCGCTTCGTTACCGACGACCACACGAACTACGCTGCGCGATGTGTTGGCCAGTTCGATGGCGCGCTGGATTTCCCGTTCGTTGCGTTCCTGATCGGGGCTGATCCAGATCCCGAGGGTCACGCGCAAACCGAACTCTTCAGCCAGTTTCGGGATGTCTTGCAGGGAACCGTCGACCGAGTAGATGCGGATGTTGTCCGTCAGCTTGCTCATGATCTCGAGGTCGCGGCGCATTTCTTCGTCGGAAGGGTACTGATCCTTCTGCGGGAATTGCCCTTGCTGGAATGGCGAATAGGAGAAACCGGAAATCTGCTCCGGCCAGTTGGGCGCGGAGACCGGGCGATTGATCAGTGCCCAGAAGCCGGTGAACAGGGCGGCGATTGCCAGAACCACCACCAGGTTGAGACCAAATTTACGCGATGACATAGCTGTTTCAGGTTCCAAAGGCTGTGGAACGGAGGATCGGTAGGCTATACGCCAATGGGGCGCGCATCCTACACCGGTAGTTCGCAAGTCGTACAACAGACAGGAAATTGCCTGACATTGGGCAATCCGCTTTGACTTAAGTTCTTACACTTGTAGATCGAAGGTTAAAACTTGTCGCTGCGTAGCCCTATAATGCGCGCCGGTTTTTGGGGTAATGGTCATGAGTACAGAAGATCCGCGGTTTGCAGGCATCGCCCGTTTGTATGGCATCGAAGGCATGGAGCGCTTGCGCGCGGCCCATGTGGCGATCGTCGGCGTCGGTGGCGTCGGTTCCTGGGCGGCGGAAGCCATGGCCCGTTGTGGTGTCGGCGAGATTTCGCTGTTCGACCTCGATGACGTCTGCGTGAGCAACGCCAACCGCCAGTTGCACGCGCTGGACAGCACCGTCGGCAAACCCAAGGTCGAAGTGATGGCCGAGCGTCTGCGCGGGATCAACCCGGATTGCACCGTGCATGCGGTGGCGGACTTCGTCACGCGCGACACCATGGCCGAATACATCACGCCGGACATCGACTGCGTGATCGACTGCATTGACGCCGTCAACGCCAAAGCGGCGCTGATCGCCTGGTGCAAGCGCCGCAAGATTCAGATCATCACCACGGGCGGCGCCGGTGGGCAGATTGATCCGACGCTGATTCAGGTCTGCGATCTGAACCGTACTTTCAACGATCCGTTGGCTTCGAAAGTGCGCTCGACTTTGCGTCGTGACTACGGCTTCTCGCGTACCGTGACCCGCCATTACAGCGTGCCGTGTGTGTTTTCCACGGAACAACTGCGTTATCCGAAGCCAGATGGCAGCATCTGCTTGCAGAAGAGTTTTGTCGGTGATGGCGTGAAACTGGACTGCGCGGGCGGGTTTGGTGCGGTGATGATGGTGACGGCGACGTTCGGCATGGTCGCGGCGACCAAGGCTGTGGACAAGATTGTGGCGGGTGTTCGTCGCCCGGCGGATCGAGTCAAACCTCAGGTTTGATGCTGGGGCTGATGGCCCCTTTGCGAGCAGGCTCGCTCCCACATTGGAATGCGTTCACATGTGGGAGCGAGCCTGCTCGCGAAGGCGATTAACCTGCCAACTCATTCATCCGCTTAAGCACGGCATTGAGGCCATTGCTTCGCGAGGGCGATAGCTGTCGCGAAAGCCCTAGCTGATTGAACCAGTCCGGCAGATCCACTTGCTGCAGTTCAGCAGCGCTCAGACCATTGACTCGCAACAGTAACAACGCTACCAACCCACGAATCATCCGTGCATCGCTGCTGGCACTGAATTGCCAGTGGCCGTCCTGCAACTCACCCACCAACCACACTTGGCTTTCACAGCCATGTACCCGGTTGGCGTCGCACTTGTCTGCGTCATTCAACGGCGGCAGACGATCACCAAACTGCATCAACAACCGCGCCCGCTGTTCCCAACCGGCGGCATTCTGAAACGTTTGCAGCGCCTCGGCAGCCTCGACCGGCAAGCTCATCGCAACAACTCCAGCGCCTGATCCAGCGCTTCGAAAAAGCGCTCCAGATCCTCGGAGTCGTTGTACAACGCCAGCGACACGCGGATCGCCCCGGCCAGTTCGAAGCTTTTCAGCAGCGGCATGGCGCAGTGGTGCCCGGCGCGCACGGCAATGCCTTGCTCGGTCAGCAGATGCGCGAGATCGGCGTTGTGCACGCCCTCGACGACAAAACTTGCCAGCGCCAGTTGCGGCGTGCCCAGCAGGCGAATGCCATTGCGTGCTTCGAGGCCTTTGAGCAGGTAGTCATGCAGCGCCGCTTCGTGGGCAGACACGGCGTTTTGATCCAGGCCGGCCAGGTAATCGAGCGTCGCACCAAGGCCGATCACGCTGGCAATCGGCGGTGTACCTGCCTCCAAACCCAAGGGAGCGGGGCGGAAGCGTGCGTCGTGATAATTGGCTTCCAGCACCATCTCGCCACCGAACTGCCACGGTTTCAGTTGTTCCAGCGCTTTATTGCGCCCGAACAACACGCCGAGGCCGTCGGGGCCGTACAGCTTGTGGCTGGAAAACACATAAAAGTCGCAACCCAGCGCCTGCACGTCATGTCGACCGTGCACCACGCCTTGGGCGCCGTCGACCACGGTCAGCGCGTTCTGCGCCTTGGCCATGCCCAGCAGCGCCGGTAGCGGTTGCCAGGCCCCCAGCACATTGGACAACTGGCTGACCGCCAGCAAGCGAGTGCGCGGGCCGATCAAGTGCACAGCGGCGGCGAGGTCGATCAGGCCGTCGTCATCCAGTGGCAGGATCACCAGTTTCAGAGCGCGACGTTGCGTCAGTTGCTGCCACGGCAGCAGGTTGGCGTGATGCTCCAGGGCGCTGATGACAATTTCATCGCCCGGCTGGAAAAGATGTTCCAGGCCATAGGCCAGGAGGTTCAGCGCACTGGTGGCGCCGTGGGTGAAGATGATCTGCCCGCTGTCACCGGCATTCAGCCACTGGGCAACCTTGAGGCGGCTGTCTTCGAACGCCTGCGTGGCATGTGCGCCGGGAAGATGCTGCGCGCGATGCACGTTGGCCGCGCCATTGGCGTAGTAATGCGTCAGCGCGTCGAGCAGGGCCTGGGGTTTTTGCGTGGTGGCGGCGTTGTCCAGATAGGTCTGGTCTTGCCGTTGCAAAGCGGCGATGGCCGGGAAATCGGCGCGCCAGGGGGAGGGAATCATCATCTGTTCAGCCCTGTGAACTTGGGCGGATATACACCGAACCTTGTGGGAGCGGGCTTGCTCGCGAAAGCGTCGTGTCAGTCGACATCAAGGGTGACTGACAAACCGTCTTCGCGAGCAAGCCCGCTCCCACAGAAGGTCATAGCGGCACTTAGTTGTGAGCGTGCAGCGCTTCGTTCAGTTCGATCGCCGACTTGTGGGTTTTGCACTCCACGGCACCGGTTTCCGAATTGCGACGGAACAGCAGGTCGGTCTGACCGGCCAGCTCACGTGCCTTCACGACTTTGACCAGATTGTTGTGCTCGTCCAGCAGCGCGACTTTGGTGCCGGCGGTCACGTACAGGCCCGACTCGACGGTGTTGCGGTCGCCCAACGGGATACCGATACCGGCGTTGGCGCCGATCAGGCAGCCTTCGCCGACCTTGATCACGATGTTGCCGCCGCCCGACAGGGTGCCCATGGTCGAGCAGCCGCCGCCCAGGTCCGAGCCCTTGCCGACGAACACGCCAGCCGACACGCGACCTTCGATCATGCCCGGGCCTTCGGTGCCGGCGTTGAAGTTGATGAAACCTTCGTGCATCACGGTGGTGCCTTCGCCTACGTAGGCGCCCAGACGCAGACGTGCAGCGTCAGCGATACGCACGCCGGCCGGCACCACGTAGTCGGTCATTTTCGGGAACTTGTCCACCGAGAACACTTCCAGCAGTTCGCCGCGCAGACGGGCTTCGAGTTGCAGCTCGGCCAGTTCGCTCAGGTCGATTGCGCCCTGGCTGGTCCACGCCACGTTCGGCAGCAGCGGGAAGATCCCGGCCAGGCTTACGCCGTGCGGCTTGACCAGACGGTGGGACAGCAGGTGCAGCTTCAGATAAGCCTCAGGCGTCGAGGTCAGTTGCGCATCTTCGGCCAGCAGGGTAGCGACCAGCGGCTTGTGGCTCTCGGCCAGACGGGTCAGCAGTTTGCCTTGAACGGCGTCGATGCCTTTGAGCGCTTCAGCCAGTTGCGCAGCCTGTGCGGTGGTGAAGGTGATGGCCTGGTTGCCTTCGGTGTAACCGAGGATCGGTGCAACGGCAGCGACCAGTTCGGCCGAAGGGTTGAGCAGTGGCTGTGCGTAGAACACTTCCAGCCAGGCGCCTTGACGATTCTGAGTGCCGACACCAAAGGCGATGCTGAACAGGGAATTGGACATGTGAATACCTCTGCAAAAAGTGACGGGCTGCTTATTTGAGCGCGGCCGCGTAGATGTCTGGCTTGAAGCCAATCAGGGTTCGGTCACCGAGATCGAGCACCGGGCGCTTGATCATCGAGGGTTGAGCGAGCATCAGTTCGATGGCTTTCACTTGGTCGAGATCGGCTTTACGTTCGTCATCGAGTTTGCGAAAGGTCGTGCCTGCACGGTTCAACACCGTTTGCCAGCCGTGCTCGTTACACCATTGGGTCAGGTGCTCACGGTCGATACCGGCAGTCTTGTAATCATGAAAGTCGTAGCTGACAGCGTGTTCATCGAGCCAGGTGCGCGCCTTTTTCATGGTGTCGCAGGCTTTGATGCCGAAAAGGCGCAACGTTTTACTTGAAACGGTCAAGGAATCGCCCCCTTTACAGGTGCTGGGAAAAAATGGTCTTGGATTATGCCATGAGCCTTCGGTTAAAGCGCAAAACCTGTGGGAGCGAGCTTGCTCGCGAGGGGGCCGTCGCAGTCAACATCATTGTTGAATGACCTAGGGCATTCGTGAGCAAGCCCGTTTCCACAAGGGAAATGCAATTCCCGTGGCTTTGTACAAATGATGGCAAGTGGCTACAAAGTTGTCTTGTTGCGATGTGGGTGAAGGCGTAGCATGCGCGCCCTCGATCAGCCTGCTGAATCGATTATTGCAATTTGACACGGATAGTTATGACTGCGCCCTCCCGTTTTTTTGTCTCGCTGCTGACCCTCTCTTTCACGACATTCACACCCTTGGTCGCTGCCAGTGCCGAACGTGCTGACCTGCTTGGGGTGTATCGGCAAGCGGTTGAACACGACTCTCAACTGTCCGCCGCCCGTCATGATTATCTGGCTCGCCGCGAAAGCGTGCCGCAAGCCCGCGCCGGGTTGCTGCCCACCCTCAGCGCTGGAAGCACAGTGGAATCGGTGCGCCTGCAACGTGACGAGCCGGGCCTGACTCGCACCCGCAGTACTTCGGTGTTTCAGGCCAACCTCAATCAACCACTGTTTCGTGTCGACCGCTGGTTTCAACTCGAAGCGGCGCAGGCCAGCAGCTCGCAGGCCGAACTTGAATTGGGCGCCAAGGAACAGGGGCTGGTTCTGACCGCAGCCCAAGCCTATTTTGAAACCTTGCGTGCGCTGGATTTGCTCGCGGCTTCCAAAGCCGAGGAAGCCGCGCTCAAGCGGCAACAGCAACAAGCGCAGGCGCGTCTGGAAAATGGTGCGTCAAGCATCACCGACGTGCTCGACGCCCAAGCTGCGTACGACAACGCCAACGCCAACCGCAAGCTTGCCGAGCGCAAGGTCGATGATGCATACGAAGGGCTGTCCCGTCTGACGAGTCAGGACTATTCGTCGATCGACGGTATCGAGCATCAACTCCCGGTGGAGCTTCCGGCCCCCAACGACGCCAATGCCTGGGTCAGCCGTGCAGTGCAGCAAAACCTGGCGTTGCAGGCCAGCAGTTACGCAGTGATTGCCGCCGAGCAGACCAACCGCCAGCGCAAGGCGGGTTATGCGCCGACCATCGATGCGGTGGCGTCCTGGCGCAAGGGTGACAACGACAGTTTCGGCTACAGCAATCCCACCGATTTCGGCCGCGATGGCTACCGCGACAATGTCGCCCAAGGCAGCATCGGGGTGGAGTTGAACATCCCGTTATACAGCGGCGGCATGACCCGCTCGCAGGTGCGCGAAGCCACCGAGCGTCTGGCGCAAAGTGAGGACGAGCGCGAGGACCGCCGCCGCGAAGTGGTGCAGAACACGCGCAATTTCTATCGTGCGGTCAATTCCGATATCGAGCAGGTGACTGCCCGCCGGCAAACCATTCGTTCGAGCCTGGCGTCGGTCAAGGCCAATCAGGCAGGCCGGAATCTGGGCTCGCGTAACACTGCTGACGTGCTCAACGCCGAGCGCCAGTTGTATGGCGCGGTGCGTGAGTACAACAACGCTCGTTACGACTACATCATCGATACGCTCAAGCTGAAGCAGGCGGCCGGGACCTTGAGTCCCGCCGACCTGAACGATCTGGCGATGTACCTGAACAAGGACTATGACGCGGATCGCGATTTCCTGCCGCCAGAGGAGCGCAAGTCGCTCTAACGGGCGCGTCATACACCCGAGTGAGATCAACCTTGGAGAAGTGATGTCGTTTTGATACCAATTGTTTCAAAGCTGATATAACCTATTGAAAGATTTATGAATTTATTGTCGCTAAGCGGCATGCATGGAAGCTTATGAGTGATCAAGGAAGGGGCGCTGAGTCGTCTACGCCAGACACCGGTCTCGTGTGTCTGGTAATGCTTGCCCGTTTTCATTCGGTGGCAGCATCCGCCGAGCAATTGGCACATGAGTTCACTCCGGCCAATCAGCCTTTCACGCAACGTGAGCTGCTGCTCGCCGCCCTCAAGCTGGGCCTGAAGGCCAAGTCGGTGAACACCACCGCCGCCCGTCTGGACCGCACGCCTTTACCAGCGATTGCCGTCGCAAACGACGGCACGTTTTTCATCATCGCCAAGCTTGATCAAGGTCAGGCACTGATTCAGGACCCGCGTGCCGCGCGACCGGAAGTGATTACGCTCCAGGAACTGGCCGCACGCTGGAGCGGTGAACTGCTGCTGGTGCGCTCGGAGTCGACGCTGGCCGGCGAAACTTCGCGCTTCGATTTCACCTGGTTCATTCCCGCCATCGTCAAATACCGCAAGCTGCTCGGGGAAGTGCTGCTGGTGTCATTTGCCTTGCAACTGTTTGCGCTGGTCACGCCGCTGTTTTTCCAGGTAGTGATGGACAAGGTGCTGGTGCATCACGGCCTGACTACCCTCGACGTAATCGCCGCCGGGCTGCTGGGCATCATGCTGTTCGAGTCGGCCCTGAGCGGTTTGCGCAGCTACGTGTTTGCCCACACCGCGAGTCGCATCGATGTGGAGTTGGGCTCGCGCTTGTTCCGGCACCTGATCAACCTGCCGCTGGCCTATTTCCAGGCGCGCAGGGTCGGTGATTCGGTGGCCCGGGTGCGCGAGCTGGAGAACATCCGCAGCTTCCTCACCGGCAACGCGATCACTTTGTTGCTGGACGTGCTGTTCTCCGTGGTGTTCGTGGTGGTGATGTTCTATTACAGCGGCTGGCTGACCCTGATCGTGTTGCTGTCGTTGCCGTTGTACGTGCTGGTGTCGCTGTTCATCACGCCGCTGCTGCGGGCCAGGTTGGAGGACAGCTTCACGCGTGGCGCCGAGAATCAGGCGTTTCTGGTGGAGACCGTCAACGGCATCGACACGGTGAAATCCATGGCTGTCGAGCCGCAAGCCATCCGCAAGTGGGATAACCAGATGGCCGCATACGTCGCCGCTGGTTTCAAGACCCAGACCCTGTCCACCATCGCCAATGAAAGCGTGTCGCTGATCGGTAAACTGGTCACGGTCGCGACCTTGTGGCTGGGCGCTCGCCTGGTGATCGACGGGCAATTGTCGGTGGGCGAGCTGATCGCCTTTAACATGCTTGCCGGTCGCGTCAGCGGGCCGATCATGCGTCTTGCGCAACTGTGGACGAGCTTCCAGCAGACCGGCGTTTCGGTGCAGCGTCTGGGCGACATTCTCAACACCCGTACCGAATTGTCCCAGGCCACACGCAGTGCGTTGCCGCCGCTCACGGGCCAGATCGAATTCGACCAGGTGCATTTCCGCTATCGCGCCGACGGTTCGGAAGTTCTGCGTGGCGTCAGCCTGCAAATCGCTGCCGGCGAAGTGATCGGGGTGGTCGGGCGCTCCGGCTCCGGCAAGAGTACTCTGACGCGATTGCTGCAACGTTTGTACGTGCCAGAACGCGGCCGGGTGCTGGTCGATGGCATGGACCTGGCCCTGGCGGACGTCTCCTCCCTGCGTCGACAGATCGGCGTGGTGTTGCAGGACAACATGCTGTTCAACCGCAGCATCCGCGAGAACATTGCCCTGAGCGATCCGGGCGCGCCACTCGAAGCGGTGATGCACGCGGCCACCATGGCCGGCGCACATGAGTTCATTCTGGAACTGCCCGAAGGCTACGACACCATGGTCGGCGAGCACGGCACCTCGCTTTCCGGCGGCCAACGGCAACGGGTGGCCATCGCCCGTGCCTTGATCGGCAATCCGCGAATCCTGATTTTCGACGAGGCCACCAGTGCGCTGGACTACGAGTCCGAGCGGATCATCCAGCAAAACATGCAAAGCATCTGCGCGGGGCGCACGGTGATCATCATCGCGCATCGATTGTCGGCGGTACGCGATGCCAATCGCATCCTCGTAGTCGATCGCGGACAGATCGTCGAACAGGGCAGCCATGCCGAATTGCTCACCCATCAGGCCGGCCACTATTCGCGCCTGCATCGCATGCAACAGGGCTGATCAGCCCTTCATGTATTCGTAGTTCGCCGCCCCCATTTCGGATGCGGTGGCAGTCACTGTATTCCGGATTCAAGGATCGATTTCCCATGAGCGCAACGCCCTCATTAATGCAGCGTTACCGTCACGCCTGGCGCGAATCCTGGCGTCAGCGCAAACAGATGGACAGCGTGCCGCGCCTGCGCCATGAAGCACAGTTCCTGCCCGCCGCGCTGGAGTTGCAGGAAACCCCCGTACACCCGGCGCCAAGAATCTTTATCTGGAGCATCATGGGCTTCGCAGTGCTGGCGCTGTTGTGGGCGTACGCAGGCAAGATCGAAGTGGTGGCGGTCGCCTCCGGGAAGATCGTGCCGAGTGGCAAGACCAAATTGATTCAATCCAGTGAGACGGCGGTGGTCAGGGCTATTCATGTCAGCGACGGTCAGGCGGTGAAAGTCGGTGAGTTGCTGGTCGAACTCGACCCGACGGCTGCTGACGCCGACGTCAGACGGATTCAGAGTGACTTGCTTGCCGCCCGCATCGACGGCGCCCGCAGTGCAGCGATGCTCGATGCGATCAATCAGCACAAACCACCGGCATCGCTGATCGGCGCAATCACTGACGCCGATCCGCAACAGGTGCTCAGTGCCCAGCGCTGGCTGCAAGGGCAGTATCAGGAATACCGCAACAGCCTGGAATTGGTGGACGCGGAAATCCAGCAGCGCAATGCCGAAATCCAGTCTGCCCAGGCCCAGGTGGCCAGCCTTCGGCAAACCGTGCCGATTGCCACGCAACTGGCCGAGGACTACCAGCGCCTGCTCGCACAACAATACGTCGCCCGCCACGAATACCTGGAAAAAGAACAGGCGCGCCTCGACCTGCAACGCCAATTGAGTGTGCAGCAAGCCAGCGTCTTGCAATCCACCGCCGCGCAAGGCGAAGCGCGACGTCGACGCGAAGGTGTGGTCGCGCAAAATCGCCGCGCCATGCTCGACCTGCAACAGCAGGCCAACCAAAAAGCCGCGAGTCTGGTCGAGGAACTGACCAAGGCCCGCTACCAGGAAACCCTCACCAGCCTCACTGCGCCGGTGGACGGCACCGTTCAGCAACTGGCGATTCACACCGTCGGTGGTGTCGTCACTGCGGCCCAACCCTTGATGGTCATCGTGCCCGCCGACCAACCGGTGGAAGTGGAAGCCATGCTGGAAAACAAGGACGTCGGCTTCGTCCGTGCCGGCCAGCCGGTCACAGTCAAGGTCGAAACGTTCACCTTCACCAAGTACGGCACGGTTGCCGGTGAAGTCCTCAGCGTCTCCAGCGACGCCATCGACGATGAAAAACGCGGTCCGGTCTACAGCACCCGCATCCGCCTGAAAACCGATCATTTGATGATCAACGGCCAACGCGTGGCGCTGGCGCCGGGTATGTCAGTGACGGCGGAAGTGAAGACCGATCAGCGACGGGTGATCGAGTACTTCTTGAGTCCGTTGCAACAACATATGGATGAGAGTTTGCGTGAGCGTTGAGTGTTGACGGATTCAGGTGGGAAACAGTCAGGATTGAAACGATAAATCCTTCAACGTCCATGAAATCGGAAACGTTATGAAATTCAAGGTGGGTCATTTGAGCATTGTTCGTGGGTTGAAATTGATACTGCTGGTGGTGGGTGCTCTGACGATTCTGAAATATGGCGCCATTACCCTCTTATCGCTTAGTTCTGATTCCGATGATGATGTGACGAAGCTGGCTTATTTGTCTCCAAACGGAAAGTACAGCGCTGTTCACGTCACGCGTGCAGGCGGGGGCGCAATAGCGCCGTTTTGCTCGGACACGGTTTTTGTTTTTAACAGTCGGCAGACTATCGATGAAGTAATTGCTCACTCCGAATACCAGGTTTATTCAGCTGAGTGTGATGTTTTTTTTGACCACGAAGCTTCACCGGCAGTGAAGTGGAATTCAGACAATGATCTTCAAATCGATTTTGCAATCGGTGCAACCCGGATCGTGAGCCGAGACGTCAAGCTGCGTGCCTCGGACGCTTCCGGAAAGATACAGATCAGGTTTTCTGCTTATCGCTAGAAAGGGAATTTTCAAGTTTCCTCTTGAACGATCAAGAGGGTTTTTAAAGTAAGGGAAGCAAGTGGCTAAACTGACGTTGATGCAGGGGCAATTTGGCAAGGACAGTTTTACTGTACAAACCAAAGATGGAACACTCGTTGCGGCGAAATGGCTGAGTGACGGGCTTGGCAATTATGTTATGGATCCCCAGACCGATCAGCCGTTCATGGTGCCGGCGGATTATGATATGAAAGCTTCGATCGAACACTTCAAGAAAGTCAGGGAGGACTATGACGCGTCCTCTCTCAGTTTTCGGAACAGCCTCTATAGCGTTGTTTATGAGACCTTCAGGCAGAGTGGCGTGGGTGATCTTCAGCGCTCTTATAACGGTGCTTCGCACACGACAGGTGACGGCTTCGTTCCCAGTTTCACAAATGCTGCGTCTTTCAACTTCGGATTGATTTCAACCGTATTGGGGCTGACCGAAACGGAAATTATTGGTGGAGGAGGTCTCTATAACTTATACAAGTCCTTCCGCCCCGGTGGTCAAAATATCAAGACTGAAGGCGAGTTGTGGAACAATGAGCCCAATGTCATTTCAATAAAAACCGGGATGTCGATTATTCATCCGGATCGTGACGGGCAACCACTGATTGATCAAGGTGGACCGGCGTGGACCCCGCCAGCAAGCCTGCTGAACATCGAAATCAACCCCGATCCTCAGGCGAGCCACCAAATACAACTTGAGAATCAGCGAACACGAGATGCGGCCAACGGTTACATCGTCAACAGCGCGACGAACAAGATCTTCGCCCTCGACGGGATTCTCAACAAAACCGATTTCACCTCCACCCAAATGGCCAGCCTGGCCTCGGGCGGTATTCGTCCGGGTGAAATGCAACTGGACCCCAACGCGCGCCCCAACACCTACCTGTCGCAGTTCTACCCGACCCCGAGCGCGACCAAGCCGGATTTCAGCCTGCGCAGCGCGGTCACTCTGAATGGTTTGTCGGCAATGTCGACATTCAACACCTACGTTGACCCACTGTTGCTGGACCTGACCGGCAATGGCGTGCACATGACCGACATCCGCGACGGTGTGCTGTTTGATACCGACCACAGTGGCACGCTCAAGCGCAGCGGCTGGGCGGATCGCACCACCGGCATACTGGTGATTGAGGATGGCAGTGGCCAGATCAAAGACGTCAGTCAGATGTTCTCCGAGTATTACGGTGGCAAGGTCGGCGTCAACGGCGCGGCGGGCGAGACAAAGTTCAAGGACGGTTTCGCGGCATTGGCCAGTGAAGACGCGAACAAGGACGGCATGATCGATCAGCGTGATCCGATCTGGAGCAAATTGCGCGTCTGGGTTGACGGCACGCATGACGCCAAAGTCGATGGCGGTGAACTCAAGACGCTGGCCGAGCTGGGAATCACCCAGATCAATGTACGTGCGGTGGCGTCCCCTCAAGCTGAGATGCGTGACGGTAACAAGGTGCTCGCCACTGGTTCGTTCACGATGAATGGCAAGAGCCAGGAAGCATTGGCGGTGGATTTTCTGGGGGATCCGGTCAGCAACATCGTGACCAGCCAAGGCACCGGCACGCGCGTGACCTCGACTACCAGCGGCGCCAACACCCGCACCACCAGCGCTTACGCCAGCCAGAGCACCACGGGTGAAACTCTGGATGCGGCCAAACTGGGGGTGAACAATCTGTACGGCGGTAGCGGCAATGACACATTGATTGCTGCGCCGGATGGTAGCTGGCTTGTCGGCGGTGCTGGCAGCAACGCCTACATCGGCGGTCTGGGCGATGACGTTTTTGTCATCAGCGCTTCGGACGATACAAGAAACATTCGTGGCAATGGCGGCCGTGATACAGCCATTATCGTCGGCACCCAAGACGTCTTCCTGAACATGGCCAGCGCCGGCCTCACCATCGCCGAAGGTGGCGGCGGTAACGACGTCATCATGAGCGGTGGCACCGGCAGCGCTTTCATTAAGGGCGGCTCAGGCAACTCGACGCTGGTCGGTGGCTCGGGCAACGACGTGCTGGTCGGTGGCAGCGGCCACAACACCATCATCGGCGGCAGCGGCAAAGCGGTGATTTATGCCGGGCCTCAGGGCGACACCATTTATGCTTCCGAAGGCGGCAGCATCATCCATGCCGGTGGCGGCGCCGATAAAATCTTCGGCGGTGCCGGTAACGACATCATCGAAGTCGGCCATGGCAACGCGACCATTGATGGTGACGGCGGGATCAATCTGGTCACGCTGCACGGCACTCACGGCGACTACCGCATCACTCGCACCGCGACCGGTTATGAAGTGGCCGACAAGGTCGCCGGGCGTGACGGCACGGTGACGCTGAGCAACATCCAGAAGCTCAACTTCTCGGACATTTCTGCTGTTGACCTGCTGACCCCCAATGCGATGCCAGTGGCCGATGTGCTCACGCTCGACAAGGCCGGCAAGGCGTTTGATCGCACCCAGACACATCTGATCAGCGCCGAAAGCCTGTTGGCCAATGATCAACGTCTGAACAGCCAAGGCGCGCTGCACATTGCCAATGTCGGTGACGCGGTCGGCGGTACGGTCAGCCTCACCGCCCAGGACGATGTGCTGTTTACCCCGGACGCGCGTTACACCGGACTGATCAGCTTCAAGTACGGCGTGGCCGATGCGGCGGGTAATCTGTCGGCGTCGGTGGTGGACCTCGGCAGCGGCCAGACCGCACCGATGCGTGCCGGTGTGACCCTGCTGACTCCCGAAGTGCCGCTTGATCCCTTGGCCGCTCAGGAATGGTATTTGAGCGACACCCATGTGCTGCCGGTCTGGAAGGACTACACCGGCAAAGGCGTGCGCATTGGTCAATTCGAGCCGGGCGGCGAGTTCGCTACCGCGCCGGAAATTTTTGATGTCGCGCATCCTGACCTGGCGCCGAATATCGATCAGGCCTGGTTGCAAACGCAGAAGACCAACGGCACCTTGCCGGGGCTGATGTCCAACCACGCGACGATGGTCGCGGGGGTGATGGTCGGCGCGAAGAACGGCATCGGCGGCGTGGGCGTGGCCTACGACGCGAAACTCGGTGGTTACTACCTTGCGGGCAAGGGCGATGATCTGACGGGACTCGGCCACATGGTCAGTTTCGACATCGCCAACAACAGCTGGGGTTTCACCAATGACTTCGCCCTCAGCAGTTATCAGGACGGCCACTTCACCACCGCCACCGCGCTGAGCATGAATGCGCAGTACGCGGCGAGCAACGGTCGCGGCGGCCTGGGTACGATCATCGTTGCAGCGGGCGGCAACAGCCGTGCTACCGGTGGCAATGCCCAGGGTTCGCTGACCAACAACAATCGCTTCTCAGTGGAAGTCGGCGCGATCAACGCACAGGGCGATCTGTCGACCTTGCAGATAGGCTCTTCGCCATTTTCCAACCCGGGCGCCAGCCTGTTGGTATCAGCACCGGGCAGCAATGTCGTGTCCACCAGCCACATGCTGGAAACCGAACGCGGCTCCACGTTCGGCAACGATTACACCAGCATGCAAGGCACCAGTTTTGCTGCGCCGATCGTTTCCGGCATCGTTGCGTTGATGCTCGAAGCCAACCCGAACCTGGGTTATCGCGATGTGCAGCAGATCCTCGCGTTGTCAGCGCGCCAGATCAACGACCCGGCCACCCAATGGAGCGACAACGCCGCCCATGGCTGGAACGGCGGCGGCATGCACACCAGCAATGACTATGGTTTTGGTGAAGTCGATGCGCGGGCCGCGGTGCGTTTGTCCGAGGCCTGGATGACCCAGAGCACCGGCGCCAACGAATACGTCTACAGCGCCTCCAGCGGTGCATTGGGCAAACCGTTGGCAGCGGGCGCGACGCTGACGTCCTCGATTGCGATGAATGCCGGGATGAATGTCGAGCACGTCGAGATCGACTTTGATGCTCAGGTTGGCCGCCTCGGCGATCTGACCCTCAAGCTGATTTCCCCCGATGGCACGCAAAGTGTGTTGCTCAACCGTCAGGGCAAAGTCCCGGATGGCATGCCGGGTGCCAGCGCTAGCGATGTCGGCAGCACGCAGTCCGGCTCGTTCAAGTACACCTTCATGTCGACCCATGACTTCGGTGAACGCTCGGCGGGCAACTGGACCCTGCAAGTGACCGATTCGGCGTCCGGTCTGCCGGTTACCCTCAATAGCTGGTCGCTGCGTTTGTACGGCAGTAAGGCGACGGCGGACGACACCTATTTCTACACCGATGAATACCTCAAGTCGGTAGTTGGCCATGCCAATCGCGCGGTGCTGGATGACGCGGTCAACGGTGTCGCAGGTGGGCGCAATACCCTGAATGCGGCGGCTGTTTCCGGGGACACCTCGGTCAACCTGCTGACCGGTGTTGCCAGCATTGGCGGCGCGGCGCTGACGGTGAAAAACCCGTCGGCCATTCAGAATATTGTCAGCGGCGATGGCAATGACACGCTGGTCGCTGGCAATGCCGACGCCTTGCTCGATGGCGGACGTGGCAACAACGTGCTGACCGGCGGTGCGGGCAAGGACTTCTTTGTGGTGCATCGTCGCGATGCGGGCAACGATACCCTCAACAACTTCGAAGCTGCGCGCGGTGAAGTCGTCGATCTGGTGGGGTTTGCCGGGAAGAAATTCGCTGATCTGCAACTGACGCAACAGGGCGCGGACGTCAAGGTTGACCTGGGCAAGGGCCAGGTCATCGTTCTGAAAAACCAGGCACTCGCCGGCATCACTGCAGCGAACTTCAAGTTTCAGGACAGCTTTGTCGCGCCGACGGCTTACATCAACAGCGATGCTTCGGCGGTCAAGCCGCAAGAGGGTTTGGGCACCGTGGTACTCAACGGTGGCGGTAAAGGCGTGATGTACAGCAGCGACGCTCAGGGTAAAACCGTGGCCTCACTGAACGGTACGATTTACAGCCACGACAGCGCGACCTCGGACGTGTTCGTGGTGGCGGCCCAGTCCGGCGTCAAGGATTACAACAACGCCTTGCGTGGGTTCCGTCACGGTATCGACAAGATCGATTTGCGCCAGACTGGCGTCACCGACTTCAGTCAGTTGATCATCGAGCACAAGAACCGCGCGACATTCAATGGCCTGACCCAGATTCACGGTGTGTATGTGACACGCATCGGTGCCCAGGGCAGCGATGCAAACACCAATCTGCTGTATCTGGATGCGCTTGATGTGGCGCAGATCAGTGCGACGGATTTCCTCTTTGCCGACCCTGCGCCTGCCGTGGTGCCAACGGTTGGACCGGTGCCGCCGGTCACCGATCAGCCTCCGCTCACGGTACCTGAAACGCTGACGCCGATTGTCGAGCGTCCTGGCGTCGACAAACCTTCGTTGGTCGCGCCGCTGCCTCCCATTGATCCAGTGCTGCGACCTTCGGTCACGATTCCGGACTTCAAGCTGCCGGAGACCAAGACGATTGAGCAGATCCTGGCAGAACGCGGTATCGACCTGAATCCGAAAGTGCCGGAACACAAAACCTTTGAACAAATCATGGCCGAGCGTGAGGCGAACCGGGGTGGGACGACGCTCCCTGACCACAAAACCATCGAGCAGATTCTGGCCGAGCGCGCTGTTGGTTCCCTGGTCCCATCGAAAGTACCGGACATCGGCCCGGTCGGTCGGGATGTGCTGGGGCCTGCGTCGATTGATATTCCGAGTCCACGGCCGATTATCATCCCGGATGTCCCGACGATCGATATCGCCCATCGTGACCTTGATATCCCGACTCGCCGACCGGTCATCGTTCCAGACGTTGTGAGTGCACAAGATCCGCGCCTGAAAATCGACGATACCTGGGGCGTAGGGCAAACCGCGGACACTACGTTCGCGTCAATCCGGGACAGGATCCGCGGCGGTTCAACACCTTCTACAACGAACCCTCTGCCGGCGGCCACCGACCCGAACGTCATGACGGTCCAGGGCTTCTTCGCCGATGTCACGATTGGCGACGAAAGCAAGACCATCAACGTCGAAGCCTCGAATGCCAAAGTGCATGCCGGCAACGGTGACAATAAGGTTAACGTGACGGGCCGCCGGGGCAATATCACTTTGGGCAATGGCAATAACGTTGTGATCGGTGACGTCGACAAGCTCACCGTCGGCCATGGCAACAACACCATTACCGATTCAGGGTCTTTCGCCACGGTGAAACTGGGCGATGGCAACAACAAGGTGGTGGTCAGCGGCAACATGCCGACGGTTGAAGTCGGGCACGGGGTCAATGACATCGAGTTCAGCAACGGGGGAGGCGATCTGGTGTTCGGCAAGGACATCAGCCCCGATCAATTGTGGTTCCAGCACAAAGGGCAGGACCTGCAGATATCGGTGATCGGTAGCAAGCAGGAAGTCACGCTGCATAACTGGTATGCCGACAAGCCGGAGCGGCCTCGGGACATCATGGCCGGAGACCGCCATCGGTTGATGGATCGTGATGTGGAGCAACTGGTCCAGGCCATGGCGGCGTTCGCGCCGGCGGCGCCAGCGACCATGACCTTCGGCGGGGCCGAGCAGCAGGCGTTGCAGCCTGTGCTGGCGGCGAACTGGATGTAAGTAACGGCAGTTGACGCGAAAAAAGGCCCGCGATGTTTGTCACGGGCCGACGAGGGCGGTGCAATGCCGCCCTCGTCTTATGCTCGTCTTATGCTCGTCTTATGCTCGTCTGAAGCGCAACGTGCAGGTTTGCTTTTAAAGAATGGTTTTTTAGGTGGGGACATTCATTTCGGGTAAAGCAAACGCATCAGGCGTTTGTCTTTCTTGCTGATCCTGCGATTGATTGGCACTTCCCAATTACCCAGTGTCAACGTATTAGCCACTGGGTGGTGCATGATCGACCTTTTGTCGTAAGAAGTATAAATCGCCTCCAGCGTGTCGAAAGGAGTAAACAGGTTTCTGTCGATTTCCTCCGGCGTCAGTGGATTCATTTCGCGGTTCTGATAGAACTCATAGACCTTTGGTTTATCCCACGGGATTTTCGCCTGCGGGTGCTGGTGTTCATGCATAGCGCCAAGGGCGTGACCGAACTCATGAGTCACGATGACTTCAAAGTCTGGATGATCCGGTTTTACGCCCAGGTCCATGGTTCTGTCGTCAGGGTGAATCAACAACGCGTCGGTGCCGAGCATCGAACTGTTGGAGTTGTTGGTAGTGGCGATGCGTATGTCGCCCACGAGGTCGTCAACGAACTCGAACTTCAGGTTGATATACGGCAACCATTGACTGGCTGCCTTTATGATTTTGTCTTTGTGATCTGCTTCGGGTGCGTCCATGAAGGCAATCTTCAGGGTGCGGCCGTTTGCCCATAGTTTTGAATAATTTAATATCGAGCGTTTACGCCGAGTGCCAGTAGATGTGCCGATGTTGGCCGGGTTTTCATTGGTGGCCACCGTGTAAGCCTCTTGATCGTCGGGCCATTGTATAAGTTGGCAATCTGTTAGTTCGTGCATGATGGACTTCATCCTTGAAGTTGAGAGTAAGCAGTTGTTCAGGCACTGCAAGTTATTCAGCTCTATATTAGCGCTTGGCTGAAAGGCAAGTGCAATACAACGTTATATGGACTGTGACGTCATGTTTTTATGTCCCGTGCAGGTACGAGCCCGACACCACGGCCACGCGTCGCTTGAAATCCTTGGATTGGCGACGACACGCTCAGGCAGATTAGATTAAAGCTGTGGCGGTGTGTCGGTGTCTTGCTGGGCGTTTATTTTTTATAGGGTGCGGGAGTTTGATGCTGCAAGTGGCCGTGCCAGATTGACTGGCACGGCCTCATCAATTACTGCTTGCGAGTAATAAATGCGCGAATACGCTCGGCGGCTTCCACGCATTCCGCCAATGGCGCGACAAGTGCCATGCGCACACGGCCCGCACCCGGATTGACACCGTCCACGTCGCGAGACAAGTACGAGCCCGGCACCACCGTCACGTGCTCTTCGGCGAAAAGATCACGGCAGAACGCTGCATCATCACCTTGCACATTCGGCCACAGGTAAAAGCTGCCATCCGGGCGCTGCACATCCATCACTGGGGCAAGAATCTCCAGCACGGCATCGAATTTCTCGCGATACAGCGCACGGTTGGCGCGTACGTGTACTTCGTCGTTCCACGCGGCGACGCTGGCCAGTTGGGTTTGAACCGGCATTGCGCAGCCGTGGTAGGTGCGATACAGCAGGAAGCCTTTGAGAATGTCGGCGTCGCCGGCGACGAAACCGGAACGCAGGCCTGGCAGGTTGGAGCGCTTGGACAGGCTGTGGAACACCACGCAGCGTTTGAAATCCTTGCGGCCCAGTTCGACGCAAGCGGTCAGCAGGCCTGGCGGCGGCGTTTGCTCGTCAAAGTACAACTCGCTGTAGCACTCGTCGGCGGCGATCACGAAATCGTATTCATCGGCCAGGGCAATCAACTTTTTCAGCGTCTCGACCGGGATCAGTGCGCCGGTCGGGTTGCCCGGCGAGCACAGGAACAGGATCTGGCAGCGTTTCCAGATGTCCGGCGACACCGCATCGAAATCAGGGTTGAAGCCGTTCTCATCCAGGCACGGCAGGTAATGTGGCTTGGCCCCGGCGAGGAACGCGGCGCCTTCGTAGATCTGATAGAACGGGTTCGGGCTGACCACTAGCGCGTCGTCGCCACGGTTGACCACGGTCTGGGTGAAGGCAAACAACGCCTCACGCGTACCGTTGACCGGCAGCACGTTGCGAGCCGGGTCGATCCAGCCGCTCGGCACGCCGAAGCGACGTTCACACCAGCCAGCGATGGCTTCACGCAGGGCTGGAATACCGAGGGTCGTCGGGTACACCGCCATCTGATCCAGACTGTTCGCCAGTGCTTCGGCGACAAAGCTTGGCGAACGATGTTTCGGCTCGCCGATCGACAGGGCGATCGGGCGCTTGTCAGGGTTCGCTGTGACCGTGCCAAGCAGGGCGCGGAGCTTTTCGAACGGGTAGGGCTGGAGCTGGTTCAGAGCGTTGTTCATTGGTACAGGGTCTCATTGCAAAGCAGATTAATCCGGGCACGCACTCAGATGCTGATGCGCGAAAGCTTGATATCGGGTTCCTGATTGACGCTCAGCTGCTCAACGATCGCGTCCTGCAAACGGCTGCACAGCAAGGGATCGGACAGTGGCTGGTTGTGTGCGTCGGTGATGAAGAACACGTCTTCCACCCGCTCGCCCAACGTTGCAATCTTGGCGTTTTGCAGCGACAGGTCGAATTCCAGGAATATACCGCCGATTCGCGCCAGCAGGCCCGGACGGTCAGGTGCGGTGAGTTCCAGTACGGTCACCGGTCGCTGGGCGTCGTTGTGGATTGTCACTTGCGGCGCAAAGGCAAAATGCTTGAGCTGACGCGGCACCCGGCGCTGGATGATCGTCGGGTAGTCGTCCGGATTGCGCAGGGCTTCGGTCAGACCTTCGCGGATCTGTTTGATCCGGGCCGGATTGTCGCCGATGGACTCGCCTTCGTTGTCGAGCACGATGTAGGTGTCGAGGGTGAACTGGCTGCTGGACGTGATGACCCGGGCGTCGTGAATGTTCAGGTTGAGCTGGTCCATCGCCGCCACGGTCACGGCGAAGAAGTCGTGCTGGTCCGGCGCGTAAATAAAGATCTGCGTGCCGCCCTCGAACTCGCGCTGGGTGGTTTCCTTGATCAGCACCAGCGGCCCGCCGTCCAGCGGCTGCTGCAGAATCGCATCGCTGTGCCAGGCCACGTCGCCAGCAGTGTGGCGCAGGAAATAGTCATCGCCCAACTGCGCCCACAACTGCTCGACATCGTCCGGGTCGGTGCCGCCGCGCACCAGAATATCCAGTGCAGCGCTTTGGGTCTGGCGGATCTGTTCTTCGCGATCCACCGGGTTTTCCAGGCCGCGACGCAGGGCGCGCTTGGTCTCGGTGTAGAGCTGGCGCAACAGGCTGGCGCGCCAGGAGTTCCACAGTGTCGGGTTGGTCGCGTTGATGTCGGCGACGGTCAGCACGTACAGATAGTCCAGACGGGTTTCATCGCCCACCGCCTGAGCAAAGTCGTGGATCACCTGCGGGTCGGACAAGTCCTTGCGCTGGGCGGTCGTTGACATCACCAGATGGTTTTGCACCAGCCACACAATCAGGCGGCTATCCCACACCGGCAACTGATGACGCTGGCAGAACGCCTCGGCATCGACCGCGCCGATCTCCGAGTGATCGCCATGCCGGCCCTTGCCGATATCGTGGTACAGGCCGGCGAGGTAGATCAGTTCGGGCTTCGGTAGTTTGCCCATGAGCTTGCTGGCCAGCGGGAATTTTTCCGACACCTGGGTGTACTGCAACTTACGCAGGTGTTTGATCAGGTTCAGGGTGTGTGCATCGACCGTGTAAATGTGGAAAAGGTCGTGCTGCATCTGCCCGATGATGAAGCCGAACTCCGGCAGGTAGCGCCCAAGGATGCCGTAGCGGTTCATCCGTCGCAGGTTGCGGTGGATGCCGATTTTGCACTTGAACAGCTCGATAAACAGGCTGGTGTTGCGGATGTCGTTGCGAAAGTTGTCGTCGATCAGGTGCCGGTGCTCGCGCAGCAGGCGAATGGTGTCAGCGCGTACGCCTTTGATTTCCGGCTGCTGGGCCATCAGCACGAAGATCTCCAGCATGGCGAACGGCGTGCGGCGAAACACGTTGTCGTTGCGTGCTTCGATATAGCCGTCATGCAACTGGAATCGCGAATTGATCGGCTGTGGCGGCGCTTCGTCTTCCGGGGCGAGGATGACCTCCTCGAAGTGCTGGATGATCAGATCGCTGAGCTGGGCGATGCTCATCACTACGCGGAAGTACTGCTGCATGAAATTTTCGACGGCCTGCTTGGCGTCGTCGCCTTCAAAGCCGAGCAGCCCGGCAATGCTGCGCTGATGGTCGAACAGCAGGCGATCTTCGGAGCGGCCGGCGAGCATGTGCAGGGCATAGCGCACTTTCCAGAGGAATTCCTGGGAGGAGGCGAGCAGGGCGTTTTCGCTCTCGACCAGAAAGCCTTCGCCGGCGAGTGCGCGCAGGTTGAGGGTGCCGTACTGGCGTCGGGCAACCCACAGAATTGTCTGGATATCCCGCAGTCCGCCGGGCGAACCTTTGACGTTGGGTTCCAGGTTGTATTCGGTGTCGTTGTACTTGTGGTGACGAGCTTTCTGTTCGGCGCGTTTGGCCAGGAAGAACTCCTTGGCCGGCCACATGTGGGCGGTACTGGTGACGTCGAGCATGCGCTGACGCAGGCGCTCGGGGCCGCAGATGGTGCGGCTTTCCATGAGGTTGGTGACCACGGTCAGGTCAGCGCGTGCTTCTTCGGCGCATTCATCCACCGAGCGAACGCTCTGACCGACTTCCAGGCCGATATCCCACAGCAAGGTGAGAAAGCGCTCGATGGAATCGCGGAAAACTTCGTGATCGGCGCTGTCCAGCAGGATCAGCAAGTCGATGTCCGAGTAGGGGTGCAACTCACCCCGGCCGTAGCCGCCGACCGCGACCAAGGCGATGTCCGCGTCATCGCTCCAGTTGAACTGCTCCCAGGCCTTTTGCAGGATGTTGTCGACGAACCAGGCGCGGTCTTCGATCAGCCGGCGGATATCGCGGCCGCTGCGAAAACGTGCGTCGAGCACTTCGCGAGCCTGGCGGATCGCCTTCTTGAACGCGGCGATAGGGCTCGCTTTGAGGGCCAGTTCAGCCTGGAACTGGCCGCGGTCGAAGAGTTCGGGATCCACCTGCGGCATCGATTGGCTTTCCTTCTATATAAGGCTGGGAGCGTTATGTGGATCAGGCCGAGATGCGCGGGATGGTGTCGTCGGCGCGCAGGGTGAAGATCTCGTAGCCGGTGTCGGTCACCAGCAAGGTGTGTTCCCACTGGGCCGAGAGCTTGCGATCCTTGGTGATCGCGGTCCAGCCATCGCCCAATACCTTGGTGTCGGCCTTGCCCTGATTGATCATCGGCTCGATGGTGAAGGTCATGCCGGCTTTCAGTTCCATGCCGGTGCCGGCGCGGCCGTAGTGGAGGATCTGCGGCTCTTCGTGAAACACCTTGCCGATGCCGTGGCCGCAGAATTCGCGAACCACCGAAAAGCCGTTCTTTTCCGCGTGTTTCTGGATGACTTCACCGATGTCACCCAGGCGGCAACCCGGTTTGACGATCTCGATCGCCTTGTACATGCATTCCTGGGTGATCTGCGACAGACGCTCGGCCCACACCGGTACTTCGCCGACATGGAACATGCGGCTGGTGTCGCCGTGGTAACCGTCCTTGATGACGGTGACGTCGATGTTCAGGGTGTCGCCGTTTTTCAGCGGCTTGTCATTCGGGATGCCGTGGCAGACAACGTGGTTGATCGAGGTGCAGATCGACTTCGGGTAGCCTTTGTAGTTGAGCGGGGCAGGGATGGCCTGCTGCACGTCAACGATGTAGTCGTGACAGATCTGGTTCAGTTGATCAGTGGTAACGCCTGGCTTTACATGTTCGGCAATCATTTCCAGCACATCGGCGGCCAGTTTGCCGGCGACACGCATGCCAGCGATGTCCTCGGGAGTTTTGAGGTTGACGGTCATACAGGCTCTCTCTGCGCTCGGCGGCGCTTGCTGATACGGATAGGGTTGCAGCGGTGCGTTTTGCGACCCTGAAAAACGCGATTCTACCAGACGAAAGGAGCAAATCCGCGCCTGCGTGCATCGCTTCTCTCTATACAATGGTGCCCGCGGCGCCGATTCCAAGGGGGCTGCGCCCATGTCCTTGGTGTGATTACAGATTTCGGGTTCCGTTTCTGCACACCCTGTGGTATAAAATGCGCCGCTTTCCGGGGATACCCCGAAAGGCTTAAATCCACACACGTGTCGACACGATGACCTGGGTGCTTTTGGCTTAATGCCACTGGTTGGTCATTGGGATACGTGGAGGCCAAACCCGACTTATTAAGGAACTATCATGTCCCAAGTCAATATGCGCGATATGCTGAAGGCCGGTGTGCACTTCGGTCACCAAACCCGTTACTGGAATCCGAAAATGGGTAAGTACATTTTCGGCGCGCGTAACAAGATTCACATCATCAACCTTGAAAAAACCCTGCCAATGTTCAACGAAGCTCTGACTTTCGTAGAGCGTCTGGCCCAGGGCAAAAACAAGATTCTGTTCGTCGGCACCAAGCGTTCCGCTGGCAAGATCGTTGCTGAAGAAGCAGCACGTTGCGGTTCGCCGTACGTCGATCACCGCTGGTTGGGCGGCATGCTGACCAACTTCAAAACCATTCGTGCTTCCATCAAGCGTCTGCGTGACCTTGAAGTTCAAGCCGAAGACGGTACTTTCGCCAAGCTGACCAAGAAAGAAGCGCTGATGCGCACTCGTGATCTTGAGAAGCTGGATCGTTCGCTGGGCGGCATCAAGGACATGGGCGGTCTGCCAGACGCACTGTTCGTGATCGACGTTGACCACGAGCGCATCGCGATCACCGAAGCCAACAAGCTGGGCATCCCGGTCATCGGCGTTGTCGATACCAACAGCAGCCCGGAAGGCGTTGACTACATCATCCCAGGCAACGATGACGCAATCCGCGCTATCCAGCTGTACATGGGTTCGATGGCTGACGCTGTTATCCGTGGTCGCAACAATGTTGGTGGCGGCACTGTAGAATTCGCAGCTGAAGAAACTCAGGCTGCAGCTGAGTAATTGACGCCCTGGCGTTGACTCAGTAAGCAAAAAGGGGGCTTGGCCCCCTTTTTGCCACCTCGAAAACCATTGTCGGCAGCGCAGCTACAGCACCTGTAACGTGCAGCGGCTACAAGGGTGGCTCGGGAAGAATTGAACGCCCGTTCGATCGGGTGGAATGGTTGAAAACCTATCCAAGAGGAATTTGAAAATGGCAGCAATTACTGCAGCGTTGGTTAAAGAACTGCGCGAGCGTACCGGCGAAGGCATGATGGATTGCAAGAAAGCCCTGGAAAAGGCTGACGGCGACATCGAAAAAGCCATTGATGACATGCGTGCTTCGGGCGCGATCAAGGCTGCCAAGAAAGCTGGTAACGTTGCCGCTGAAGGCGCAATCGCCATCAAATCGAACGACAAGGCAGCCGTGCTGCTGGAAGTCAACTCGCAGACCGACTTCCTGGCCCTGCAAGACGACTTCAAGAACTTCGTTGCTGCCAGCGTAGAAAAAGCCTTCGACGAAAAACTGACCGACGCAGCTCCGCTGATCGCCGCTCAGGAATCGGCTCGTGAAGCTCTGGTTGCTAAAGTTGGCGAGAACGTCAACATCCGCCGTCTGGTACGCGTAGAGGGTGACGTTGTCGGCACTTACCTGCACGGTAACAAGATCGGTGTTGCTGTCGTCCTGAAAGGCGGTGACGTCGAGCTGGCCAAAGACATCGCGATGCACGTAGCTGCAAGCAACCCTGAGTTCCTGCTGCCTTCGCAAGTTTCCGATGAAGCGATCGAGCGTGAAAAAGCTGTGTTCCTGCAGCTGAACGAAGAAAAAATCAAAGGCAAGCCAGAAAACATTGTTGAGAACATGGTCAAAGGCCGTATCAGCAAGTTCCTGGCAGAAGCGAGCCTGGTTGAGCAGGCGTTCGTCAAGAACCCTGAAATCAAGGTTGGCGAGCTGGCCAAGAAAGCGGGTGCTGAAATCGTTTCCTTCACCTACTTCAAAGTAGGCGAAGGCATCGAGAAGCCGGTCGACAACTTCGCTGAAGAAGTTGCTGCCCAGCTGGCTGCCGCCAAGCAATAAGACGGTTTTTCAACTGTCGCCCGAAAGAGGCTGCCCGCTCACGCGCGCAGCCTCTTTTCAGATGGGATTACCAATTTTTATTGGTTTCCACTTGGAACTGGCTTACAAAGCCATGTTCCGATGGCGCTGAAGCAGCGCCAAGCTAGAGTGAACGCCAGCTGTAAAGCAGCTCGCAAAGAATTTTAAATACGCCGCAGGAGAGATTCGCAATGGCTCAGCAGGGCAGTGGTTATCAGGCTCGCTATAAACGCATTCTACTCAAGCTTAGCGGCGAGGCCCTGATGGGCTCGGAAGAGTTCGGGATCGATCCAAAAGTGCTGGATCGGATGGCGCTGGAAGTCGGCCAACTGGTCGGCATCGGCGTACAGGTCGGTCTGGTGATCGGCGGCGGCAACCTGTTCCGCGGCGAAGCCCTGAGCAAGGCCGGCATGGATCGGGTAACAGGCGACCACATGGGCATGCTGGCCACTGTGATGAATGCTCTGGCCATGCGTGACGCGCTGGAGCGTGCCAATATCTCGGCCATCGTGATGTCGGCCATTTCCATGGTAGGCGTGACTGATCACTATGATCGCCGCAAAGCCATGCGCCACCTGAACTCCAAAGACGTCGTGATTTTCGCGGCCGGTACTGGCAATCCGTTCTTCACCACGGATTCGGCAGCTTGCCTGCGTGCAATCGAAATCGATGCCGACGTCGTGCTCAAGGCGACCAAGGTCGATGGCGTCTACACCGCAGACCCGTTCAAAGACCCGCATGCCGAGAAGTTCGATCATCTGACTTATGATGAAGTACTGGATCGCAAGTTGGGCGTGATGGATCTGACCGCTATTTGCCTGTGCCGCGACCACAAGATGCCGCTGCGCGTATTCAACATGAACAAGCCCGGTGCCCTGCTGAACATCGTACATGGCGGCGCTGAAGGCACCCTGATCGAGGAAGGTCAACAATGATCAACGAAATCAAGAAAGACGCTCAAGAGCGCATGCAGAAATCCCTCGAATCCCTGGCCCACGCATTTGGTCAGATTCGTACCGGTAAAGCCCACCCAAGCATTCTGGGGAGTGTGATGGTGCCGTACTACGGCGCAGATACCTCTATCACTCAAGTGGCTAACATCACTGTAAAAGACTCGCGCACCCTGCAAGTCGTGGCGTTCGAGCGCAATATGCTTGCGGCTGTCGACAAGGCAATCCAGAGCGCTGGTCTGAACCTCAATCCGACCAACCTGGGCGAGTTGCTGCTGATCTCCATGCCAGCCTTGACCGAGGAAACTCGTAAAGGGTTTACCAAGCAAGCTCGTAGCGCAGCAGAAGATGCTCGCGTAGCGGTACGTAACATCCGTCGCGATGCGCTGGGCGAGCTGAAGAAACTGGTCAAGGACAAGGAAATCAGCGAAGACGAAGAGCGTCGTGCAGCGACTGATATCCAGAAGCTTACCGATAAGGCAGAGGCCGATATCGATGCGGCTACCAAGCAAAAAGAAGCGGATCTGATGGCCGTATAAGGTTCGAGTTTTAAATGGACAAGACCAAGCAGACTGCGCCGTCCGCGGTGCCGCGCCATGTCGCGATCATCATGGATGGCAACAATCGCTGGGCGAAAAAACGCTTTATGCCGGGTGTCGCCGGGCATAAAGCGGGCGTCGATGCTGTGCGGGCCGTTATTGAGGTTTGCGCCGAGGCCAAGGTCGAGGTGTTGACCCTGTTCGCCTTTTCCAGTGAAAACTGGCAGCGTCCGGCCGATGAGGTCAGTGCCTTGATGGACCTGTTCTTCAAGGCCTTGCGTCGTGAGGCCAAGCGCCTCAACGACAACAACATCAGCCTGCGCATCATTGGCGATCGCTCGCGATTTCATCCGGAGCTGCAGGCCGCGATGCGTGAAGCTGAGGCCATGACCGTCGGTGCCAACCGATTTGTCCTGCAAATCGCTGCCAATTACGGCGGGCAATGGGATATAGCCCAGGCTGCCCAGCGCCTGGCGCGTGAGGTTCAGGCCGGCCATCTGCGCCCGGAGGACATTACTCCGGACTTGCTGCAGACCTGTCTGGCCACTGGCGATCTGCCGTTGCCTGATCTGTGTATCCGCACTGGGGGGGAGCACCGCATCAGCAATTTCCTGCTGTGGCAGCTGGCTTATGCCGAGTTGTACTTCTCCGACCTGTTCTGGCCGGACTTCAAACACGAAGCCATGCGCACTGCGCTGGCCGATTTCGCTTCGCGTCAACGTCGCTTCGGTAAAACGAGCGAACAGATCGAAGCTGGAGCCCGGGGTTAATGCTTAAACAACGAATCATCACCGCGCTGATCCTGCTACCGATTGCCTTGGGCGGGTTTTTCCTGCTCGAAGGTTCCGGTTTCGCGCTGTTCATCGGTCTGGTCGTGAGTCTGGGTGCCTGGGAATGGGCGCGTCTGGCGGGCTTTGCCGCGCAATCGTTCCGCGTCGGCTTTGCCGCCGTGGTGGCCCTGATGCTGTTCGTCATGTACATCCTGCCCGGGCTCGCGCCTTGGGTGCTCGGCGCCGCCGTGCTCTGGTGGGCAGTGGCGACTTATCTGGTGCTGACTTATCCGCGTTCGGCCGAGCACTGGTCCAGCGCAGCGACCAAACTGGTGATCGGTCTGTTGATCCTGCTGCCGGCCTGGCAAGGCCTGGTGCAGATCAAACAGTATCCGCTGGGTAACTGGCTGATCATGGCGGTGATGGTGCTGGTCTGGGGTGCTGACATTGGTGCCTACTTCTCCGGTCGTGCATTCGGCAAGCGTAAATTGGCGCCTCAAGTCAGCCCGGGTAAAAGCTGGGAAGGCGTTTACGGTGGCCTGGCGCTTAGCCTGGTTATTACCGCGATTGTCGGCCTGGTGCGCGACTGGACGGTGGCCGAGTTGCTCAAGGGCTTGATTGGTGCTGCACTGATCGTATTCATTTCCGTCGTGGGCGACCTGACTGAAAGCATGTTCAAGCGCCAGTCCGGGATCAAGGACAGCAGTAATCTGCTGCCGGGCCATGGCGGCGTGCTTGATCGCATCGACAGCCTGACTGCAGCTATTCCGGTCTTTGCCGTATTGTTGTGGATGGCTGCACCGTGAGTCGCCCGCAACAGATTACCGTTCTGGGGGCGACCGGCTCGATCGGTCTGAGTACCCTGGATGTCATTGCCCGTCACCCTGAGCGTTATCAGGTTTTCGCCTTGAGCGGCTTCACTCGCCTGAGTGAGCTGCTGGCCTTGTGTGTGCGTCACGTCCCGCAATTTGCTGTGGTGCCGGAAGTCGCTGCCGCTCGCGGTTTGCAGGATGACTTGCGCGCAGCCGGTTTGCCGACCCGCGTGCTGGTGGGTGAGGAGGGCTTGTGTCAGGTAGCCTCCGCTCCAGAAGTAGACGCAGTCATGGCGGCGATTGTTGGTGCGGCGGGTCTGCGTCCGACTTTGGCTGCCGTCGAGGCGGGCAAGAAGATTCTCCTGGCTAATAAAGAAGCGCTGGTGATGTCCGGCGCCTTGTTCATGCAAGCTGTGCGCAAGAGCGGTTCGGTATTGCTGCCGATCGACAGTGAGCACAACGCGATATTCCAGTGCATGCCACAGGATTTTGCCCGCGGGCTGAGTTCGGTAGGGGTGCGAAGGATTTTGCTTACAGCCTCTGGTGGCCCCTTCCGGCAAACGCTGATGGCTGAATTGGCGCATGTTTCACCTGACCAGGCCTGTGCACACCCGAACTGGTCCATGGGGCGAAAAATCTCGGTCGACTCGGCGAGCATGATGAATAAAGGTCTCGAGTTGATCGAGGCTTGCTGGCTGTTTGATGCGAAGCCTTCGCAGGTCGAAGTGGTGATTCATCCGCAAAGCGTCATCCACTCGCTGGTCGATTATGTGGATGGCTCGGTGCTGGCGCAGTTGGGTAATCCTGATATGCGTACACCGATTGCCAACGCACTGGCCTGGCCGGAGCGTATCGATTCCGGCGTGGCGCCGCTGGACCTGTTTGCAATCGCGCGTCTGGACTTCGAGGCGCCGGATGAAGAGCGCTTCCCATGTCTGCGTCTGGCAAGGCAAGCTGCTGAGGCGGGTAACAGCGCGCCAGCGATGCTCAATGCGGCCAACGAAGTCGCAGTGGCGGCGTTTCTCGACGGCCGGGTCCGTTACCTGGAAATCGCGAGTATCATCGAGGAGGTCTTGAACCTCGAAGCAGTCGTTGCGCTGGACAATCTCGATGCCGTGTTCACGGCAGACGCCAAGGCGCGAGTTCTGGCGGAGCAATGGCTGAAGCGTCACAGTCGATAGATTTCGCAACACAATGGTTACAAGCGGTACTGAACAGGATTGCGGAGAAAGTAGATGAGCGCGCTCTATATGATTGCCGGCACCCTGATCGCTTTGGGTGTGCTGGTCACCTTTCACGAATTCGGCCACTTCTGGGTCGCGCGTCGCTGTGGCGTAAAGGTTCTGCGCTTTTCCGTAGGCTTCGGTATGCCGCTGCTGCGCTGGCACGACAAACAAGGCACTGAATTCGTCGTTGCCGCGATCCCTCTGGGTGGCTACGTCAAGATGCTTGATGAGCGCGAAGGCGAGGTGCCGGTCGATCAACTGGATCAGTCGTTCAATCGCAAGTCCGTTCGTCAGCGTATCGCCATTGTTGCCGCCGGCCCAATTGCCAACTTCCTGTTGGCCTTGGTGTTCTTCTGGGTGCTGGCCATGCTCGGTAGCGAGCAGGTGCGCCCGGTCATTGGTGCAGTCGAGTCCGGCAGCATCGCCGCCAAAGCCGGTTTGGGTGCGGGTCAGGAGATCGTCGCGATCGATGGCGAGCCGACTACTGGTTGGGCCGCCGTCAATTTGCAACTGGTTCGTCGTCTTGGTGAAAGTGGCTCCTTGCAGTTATTGGTGCGTGAGCAAGGCTCTACCGCGGATTCGCCGCGTGAACTGGTGCTGGATCACTGGCTGAAGGGTGCTGATGAGCCAGATCCGATCCGCTCTCTGGGTATTCGTCCATGGCGCCCGGCCTTGCCGCCGGTGCTTGCCGAGCTTGATCCAAAAGGCCCGGCTCAGGCTGCCGGGCTGAAGACCGGTGATCGTTTGCTGTCTCTTGACGGTCAGGCGCTTAACGACTGGCAGCAAGTGGTTGATACCGTTCGTACGCGTCCTGATACCAAAATCGTGCTGCGTGTCGAGCGCGATGGTGCTTCAATCGACGTCCCTGTCACCCTGGCGGCGCGCGGTGAAAGCGAGGCGCCAAGCGGTTATCTGGGGGCGGGTGTCAAAGCTGTCGACTGGCCGCCGGAAATGATCCGCGAAGTCAGTTATGGGCCATTGGCCGCGATTGGCGAGGGTGCCCGACGCACTTGGACCATGAGCATTCTGACGCTCGATTCACTGAAGAAAATGCTGTTCGGCGAGCTCTCGGTAAAAAACTTGAGTGGACCGATAACCATTGCTAAAGTGGCGGGCGCTTCTGCCCAGTCGGGTGTCGCTGATTTCCTGAATTTCCTTGCTTATCTGAGTATTAGCCTGGGGGTTCTGAATTTGCTGCCCATTCCTGTACTGGATGGGGGGCATTTGTTGTTTTATCTGATCGAGTGGGCGCGTGGTCGTCCCTTGTCGGATCGGGTGCAAGGTTGGGGGATACAGATCGGTATCAGTTTGGTGGTCGGGGTGATGTTGCTTGCTCTGGTCAACGATCTGGGTCGTCTGTAACGCTTCGCTGAATTGCGAATCTGCCGCATTTTGCGGCAGTTTGTTTATTGCCAGTTGGAATAAGAAAGGACTTCATGAAACGTCTGCTGCTAACTGCGGTTCTCACCGTATTGATGATCGCCGAAGTTCACGCCGAGTCCTTCACTATCTCTGATATTCGCGTCAATGGCCTCCAGCGGGTCTCCGCGGGTAGCGTCTTTGGTGCCTTGCCGTTGAACGTCGGCGAGCAGGCGGATGATCGTCGCCTGGTGGAATCCACTCGTGCGTTGTTCAAAACCGGTTTCTTTCAAGATATCCAGCTGGGCCGCGAAGGCAACGTACTGGTAATCACGGTTGTCGAGCGTCCGTCGGTCGCCAGTATCGAGATCGAAGGCAACAAAGCGATCTCCACTGAAGACCTGATGAAAGGCCTCAAGCAATCCGGTCTGGCTGAAGGCGAGATCTTCCAGCGTGCCACCCTCGAAGGCGTGCGTAACGAGCTGCAACGTCAGTACGTCGCGCAAGGTCGCTACTCGGCTACCGTAGATACCGAAGTGGTATCGCAGCCGCGTAACCGCGTTGGTCTGAAAGTGAAGATCAACGAAGGCACCGTTGCGGCCATTCAGCACATCAACGTGGTGGGCAACACGGTTTTCCCCGAGGACGACCTGACCGACCTGTTCGAGCTGAAAACCACCAACTGGCTGTCGTTCTTCAAGAACGATGACAAATATGCCCGTGAAAAGCTTTCCGGTGACTTGGAGCGTCTTCGTTCCTACTACCTGGATCGCGGCTATATCAACATGGATATCGCTTCGACCCAGGTGTCCATCACCCCTGACAAGAAGCACGTGTACATCACCGTCAACGTCACCGAGGGCGAGAAGTACACTGTCCGTGACGTCAAACTCAGCGGTGATCTGAAAGTCCCTGAAGACCAGGTCAAATCCTTGCTGCTGGTTCAGAAAGGCCAGGTCTTCTCGCGCAAGCTGATGACCACCACCTCGGAACTGATCACCCGTCGTCTGGGTAACGAGGGTTACACCTTCGCCAACGTCAACGGCGTACCTCAGCCGCACGATGATGACCACACCGTGGACATCCTGTTTGCTGTCGACCCGGGCAAGCGTGCCTACGTCAATCGCATCAACTTCCGTGGCAACACCAAGTCCGAAGACGAAGTGCTGCGTCGCGAAATGCGTCAGATGGAAGGTGGCTGGGCTTCAACCTACCTGATCGACCAGTCCAAGACCCGTCTTGAGCGTCTGGGCTTCTTTAAAGAAGTCAACGTCGAAACCCCGGCTGTTCCGGGCGTTGATGACCAGGTTGATGTGAACTACAGCGTAGAAGAGCAGGCGTCCGGTTCGATTACCGCCAGCGTCGGTTTCGCCCAGAGCGCCGGTTTGATCCTCGGTGGTTCGATCACCCAGAACAACTTCCTCGGTACCGGTAACCGCGTCAGCGTCGGCCTGACCCGAAGCGAATACCAGAGCCGCTACAACTTCGGCTACGTTGACCCGTACTGGACCGCCGATGGCGTGAGCCTGGGTTACAACGCGTTCTATCGCACCACCGACTACAAAGACCTCGACGTCGACGTAGCAAGCTACGCGGTAGACAGCTTGGGTGCAGGCGTGAACGTTGGCTATCCGATCAGTGAGACTTCGCGTCTGACCTTCGGTCTGTCCGCTCAGCAGGACAAGATCAAGACCGGTCAGTACACCGTTGACGAGATCTTTGACTTCGTTAACAAGGAAGGCGACAACTACCTGAACTTCAAGGCATCGGCCGGCTGGTCCGAGTCGACCCTGAACAAAGGTGTATTGCCGACTCGTGGTCGTTCCCAGAGCCTGACCCTGGAATCCACTATTCCGGGTAGCGATCTGTCGTTCTTCAAACTGGATTACCGCGGTCAGTTGTTCCAGCCGATCACTGAAAACTACACCCTGCGTCTGCACACCGAACTGGGTTATGGCGACGGTTACGGTTCGACTGACGGCTTGCCGTTCTATGAAAACTACTATGCTGGTGGTTTCAACTCGGTGCGTGGCTTCAAGGACAGCACCCTCGGCCCGCGCAGTACGCCGAGCCGTGGTACCAACCCGGGTACGCTGGCTGACCCGGACCAGGATCCACTGCCGTTCGGTGGTAACGTCCTGATCCAGGGTGGTGTCGAGGTTCTGTTCCCGCTGCCGTTCGTGAAAGATCAGCGTTCCCTGCGTACGTCGGTATTCTGGGATGTGGGTAACGTATTTGATTCGCAGTGCAAGGACACCACCAACGCCAATGGCTCGTCGTCGAACACCAAGTGCAACGACATCAGCCTGAGCAACATGGCCAGTTCGGTCGGTGTTGGCGTGACCTGGGTCACCGCGCTGGGTCCTCTGAGCTTCGCGTTGGCCATGCCGATCAAGAAACCGGATGAAGCTGAAACTCAAGTGTTCCAATTCTCCCTCGGCCAGACGTTCTAAGCGTCTGACCCAAGATAACGACAATGGATTTTGTAGGAGTGCATCGTGCGTAAGTTGACTCAATTGGTTCTCCTGGCCTCCGTACTGGTGGCAGGCCCGGCATTTGCCGACATGAAAATTGCCGTTCTGAACTATCAGATGGCTCTGCTGGAGTCCGATGCGGCCAAGAAGTACGCTGTGGATGCCGAGAAGAAGTTCGGTCCTCAACTGACCAAACTGAAGACTCTGGAAAGCAGCGCCAAGGGTATTCAGGATCGTCTGATGGCGGGTGGCGACAAGATGCAACAAGGTGAGCGTGAGCGTCTGGAGCTGGAATTCAAGCAAAAGGCCCGTGACTTCCAGTTCCAGTCCAAGGAACTGAACGAAGCCAAAGCTGTTGCCGACCGCGAAATGCTCAAGCAACTGAAGCCGAAACTGGATGGCGCAGTGGAAGAAGTCATCAAGAAAGGTGGTTTTGACCTGGTGTTCGAGCGTGGCGCAGTGATTGATGTCAAACCTCAGTACGACATCACGCGCCAGGTTATCGAGCGCATGAATCAGCTGAAGTAACCCATGACCGTAAATATCAAACTCGGCCAGTTGGCCGAGTTCCTCGGCGCCACCCTGCGTGGCGACCCGGAGAAGCAAATAACTGGGCTAGCCACTTTGCAAGAGGCTGGCCCAGCTCAGTTGAGCTTTCTGGCAAATCCCCAATATCGCAAATACCTGGCAGGCTCGCAGGCAGCAGCGCTGCTGCTCAAAGAGGCCGATGCCGAAGGATTTGCCGGTAATGCGCTGGTGGTGCCGGATCCTTATCTGGCTTACGCACGCCTTTCGCACCTGTTCGATCCCAAACCCAAAGCCACTGCCGGTATCCACCCGACAGCGGTGATCGCGGCTGACGCTGTGGTTGACTCCACCGCCAGCATCGGTCCCTTCGTGGTGATCGAGGCCGGTGCGCGGATCGGCGCACAGGTGACCCTGGGCGCCCATTGCGTCATTGGTGCTCGCAGCGAAATCGGTGAAGGCGGCTGGCTCGCGCCGCGCGTGACGCTGTATCACGACGTGCGCATCGGCAAGCGTGTGGTTATCCAGTCCGGTGCCGTACTCGGTGGCGAAGGCTTCGGCTTTGCCAACGAAAAAGGTATCTGGCAGAAAATCGCGCAGATCGGTGGTGTTGCCATCGGCGACGACGTGGAGATTGGCGTGAACACCGCCATCGACCGCGGCGCGTTGGCCGATACCGTGATCGGCAATGGTGTGAAGCTCGACAACCAGATCCAGATTGCCCACAACGTCCAGGTCGGTGATCACACCGCGATGGCCGCGTGCGTAGGGATCTCCGGCAGCACCAAAATCGGCAAGCACTGCATGCTGGCCGGTGGTGTCGGTCTGGTCGGGCACATTGATATTTGCGACAACGTTTTCCTGACCGGGATGACCATGGTGACCCACTCGATTACCGAGCCGGGCGCCTATTCCTCCGGCACAGCCATGCAACCGGCTGCCGAATGGCGTAAAAGCGCGGCACGCATCCGGCAGCTCGATGACATCGCGCGACGTTTGAAACAGCTGGAAAAGCGAGTAGGGGAAGTGACCCCTGACGGCAATGCTTCATCAGATGGCTGATACCATTTCCATATCAAGTGTGCACAGCCTCTAGACTGCCTCCTTGATTTGCTAGAGGAGTGCGCGTCAGTCGCGCTCCCAATCTTTACATAGGCTTCCCCCCGAAATGATGGACATCAACGAGATTCGCGAATACCTGCCTCACCGTTACCCGTTCCTGCTGGTGGACCGGGTGGTGGAACTGGACACTGAAGGCAAGCGCATTCGCGCCTACAAGAATGTCAGCATCAATGAACCGTTCTTCAATGGGCACTTCCCGGCGCATCCAATCATGCCAGGCGTGCTGATTATCGAAGCGATGGCTCAGGCTGCCGGGATCCTCGGTTTCAAAATGCTTGACGTCAAACCGGCCGACGGCACCCTGTATTACTTCGTCGGTTCCGACAAGCTGCGCTTCCGCCAGCCAGTCAAGCCGGGCGACCAGCTGATCCTGGAAGCGACGTTCATCAGCTGCAAGCGCAAGATCTGGAAGTTCGAGTGCCAGGCTTCGGTCGATGGCAAACCGGTCTGCTCGGCTGAGATTATCTGTGCGGAACAAAAAGTATGAGTTTGATTGACCCTCGCGCAATCATCGATCCGTCGGCCGTTCTGGCTGACGGCGTCGAGGTCGGCCCATGGTCGATCATCGGCGCTGGTGTGGAAATCGGCGAGGGTACCGTGATCGGGCCGCATGTAATCCTCAAAGGCCCGACGCGCATCGGTAAGCATAATCGCATCTACCAGTTCTCCTCGGTAGGCGAAGATACGCCCGATCTGAAGTACAAAGGTGAAGAAACCCGTCTGGTGATGGGTGACCACAATGTCATCCGTGAAGGCGTGACGATTCACCGTGGCACCGTGCAGGATCGCTCGGAAACCACGTTGGGCGATCACAACCTGATCATGGCCTATGCGCACATCGGTCACGACAGCGTCATCGGCAATAACTGCATTCTGGTTAACAACACCGCTCTGGCCGGCCATGTACACGTCGATGACTGGGCGATCCTTTCCGGTTTTACCCTGGTTCACCAGTATTGCCACATCGGCGCCCACAGCTTCTCCGGTATGGGCACCGCGATCGGTAAAGACGTTCCGGCGTTTGTCACCGTGTTTGGCAATCCGGCGCAAGCGCGCAGCATGAACTTCGAAGGCATGCGCCGTCGCGGTTTCAGCGAGGACGCTATCCACGCATTGCGTCGCGCCTACAAAACCGTTTATCGCCAAGGGCTGACGGTTGAGCAGGCACTGGCAGAACTGGCTGAACCTGCTGCCCAGTTCCCGGAAGTTGCGGTGTTCCGCGATTCCATCCAGTCGTCGACTCGCGGCATCACTCGCTGATCATGGCTAATCTGCGTATTGCACTGGTGGCGGGTGAGGCTTCCGGTGACATTCTCGGCGCCGGACTCATGCGCGCCCTCAAGGCACAGCATCCGGCGGTCGAGTTTATCGGCGTCGGCGGTCCGTTGATGCAGGCCGAAGGCCTGACTTCCTATTTCCCCATGGAGCGTTTGTCGGTCATGGGGCTGGTGGAGGTGCTCGGTCGTTTGCGCGAGTTGCTCAAGCGTCGCAAAGAACTCATCGCCACGCTGATCGCCGAAAAGCCGGACGTGTTCATCGGCATCGATGCACCGGACTTCAACCTCAATATCGAACTCAAGCTGCGTCAGGCCGGGATCAAAACCGTGCATTACGTCAGCCCGTCGGTGTGGGCGTGGCGGCAGAAGCGCGTGTTGAAGATTCGCGAAGGCTGCGACCTGATGTTGACGCTGCTGCCGTTCGAAGCAAAATTTTACGAAGAGAAAGGCGTGCCGGTTCGGTTCGTCGGTCACACGCTGGCCGATACCATACCGCTGGAGGCTGATCGCGCTGCTGCGCGTGCCGAATTGGGTCTGCCCGACGGCCCGCTGGTGGCATTGATGCCCGGCAGCCGTGGTGGCGAAGTCGCCCGTCTGGGGGCGCTTTTCCTTGATACCGCCGAGCGCTTGCGCGCCATGCGCCCAGGGCTGCGTTTTGTCATGCCTTGCGCCAATGCAGAGCGTCGCGCGCAGATTGAAGCACTACTGGCCGGGCGCGACTTGCCGGTGACCTTGCTCGACGGTCAGTCTCATCTGGCCCTGGCGGCGTGCAACGCAGTGCTGATCGCCTCCGGCACGGCAACCCTTGAAGCGCTGCTGTACAAGCGGCCGATGGTGGTGGCCTATCGTCTGGCGCCGCTGACGTTCTGGATTCTCAAGCGCATGGTCAAGAGCCCGTATGTGTCTCTGCCGAACCTGCTGGCCCAGCGCTTGCTGGTTCCGGAACTGTTGCAGGATGATGCGACAGTCGAGGCATTGGCACAGACGCTGTCGCCATTGATCGAGGGCGGCGAAGAACAGACGCGCGGCTTTGACGAAATCCATCGCACGCTGCGGCTGGATGCTTCCAACCAGGCGGCCGCTGCCGTGCTGAACCTGATCGGTCAAACACGATGAGCAAGAAAGATATGCAGATGGGCCTGGATTTCACCTTGGTCGCCGAAGTCGAAGAGCTGGTGGCGGGTGTCGATGAAGTCGGTCGCGGCCCGTTGTGCGGCGCCGTGGTGACTGCGGCGGTGATCCTCGATCCAAACCGGCCGATCCTTGGCCTCAACGACTCGAAAAAACTCACCGAAGCCAAGCGCGAAAAGCTTTACGACGAGATCATCGAGAAATCCCTGAGCTGGTGCATCGCCCGCGCCGAAGTTGAAGAAATCGACGAGTTGAATATTCTGCACGCAACCATGCTGGCCATGCAGCGTGCGGTCGCCGGCCTGCATATTCAGCCAAAACTGGCGATGATCGACGGCAACCGCTGCCCGCAACTGCCGATGCGCGCTGAGGCCGTGGTGCAGGGCGACGGCAAGGTCCCTGCTATTGCCGCAGCATCGATTCTGGCCAAGGTCAGTCGTGACCGCGAGATGGCCGCGTTCGAATTGATTTACCCGGGTTACGGTATTGGCGGTCATAAAGGCTACCCGACGCCCGTTCATCTGGAAGCGTTGGTGCGTCTTGGTCCGACGCCTATTCACCGGCGCTCGTTCGCCCCGGTGCGTCAGGCTTACGAGGCACTGGAAGGTCTGACGCAGGTTTAGTCGCAAGGCTGATGTTTTGTTCGAGGCCCGGTACAATCCGGGCCTTGTTGTCTCTATGTAACTGGACAGGATCACTATGCCGGCTTCATTCGTTCATCTACGCCTGCACACTGAATACTCCCTGGTCGACGGGCTGGTGCGGATCAAGCCGCTGGTCAAGGCGCTGACCGCCATGAACATGCCGGCCGTGGCGGTCACCGATCAGAACAACATGTGTTCCCTGGTCAAATTCTATAAAAACACCATGGGCGCGGGCATCAAGCCAATCTGCGGCGCCGACCTGTGGCTGTCGAACAAGGATCCTGATGCTCCGCTGAGCCGCATCAGCCTGTTGGTCATGAACGCCAAGGGCTATCGCAATCTCACCGAGTTGATCTCGCGCGGCTTCATTGAAGGTCAGCGTAACGGCATGATCATCATCGAGCGCGAGTGGGTCGCCGAGGCCAACGAAGGCCTGATCATGCTGTCCGCCGCCAAAGAAGGCGAGATCGGCATGGCGCTGATCGGTGGCAACCCGGCCGAAGCCGAAGCCCTGACACGCGAATGGATGACGGTGTTCCCGGATCGTTTCTATCTGGAAATCCAGCGCACCAACCGCCCCAACGATGAAGAACAATTGCACGGCGCCGTGGCCCTGGCCGACAAGCTGGGCGCGCCGCTGGTGGCGACCAACGATGTGCGCTTCATCAAGCAGGAAGACTTCGCCGCTCACGAAACCCGCGTTTGCATCGGTGAGGGCCGTGCCCTCGACGATCCGCGGCGTTCGAAGAATTACAGCGACCAGCAATACCTGAAAAGTGCCGAGGAAATGGCTGAGCTGTTCAGCGACATCCCCGACGCGATCGAAAACACTGTCGAGATCGCCAAGCGCTGCAACATCGAGGTGAAGCTGGGCACGCACTTTTTGCCCAACTTCCCGATTCCCGATGGCATGACCATCGACGAGTATTTCCGCAAGGTGTCCTTCGACGGTCTGGAAGAGCGGCTCGCGGTTCTGCTGCCCAAGGACACCACTGAAGATTACGAAGCCAAGCGTCAGGTCTACGTTGATCGGTTGAATTTCGAGCTGGATATCATCATCCAGATGGGCTTCCCCGGTTACTTCCTGATCGTGATGGACTTCATCCAGTGGGCCAAGAACAACGGTGTGCCGGTAGGCCCTGGCCGTGGATCGGGTGCCGGATCGCTGGTGGCTTACGTCCAGAAGATCACCGACCTCGATCCGCTGGAATACGACCTGCTGTTCGAACGTTTCCTTAACCCGGAGCGGGTCTCGATGCCCGACTTCGACGTCGACTTCTGCATGGACGGTCGCGACCGGGTGATCGACTATGTGGCCGAGAAATACGGCCGCAACGCGGTAAGCCAGATCATCACTTTCGGTTCCATGGCCGCGAAGGCTGTGGTGCGAGATGTGGCGCGGGTGCAGGGCAAGTCCTACGGTCTGGCGGATCGTCTGTCGAAGATGATTCCGTTCGAAGTCGGCATGACCCTGGAAAAGGCTTACGAACAGGAAGAAATCCTGCGCGACTTCATCAAGGTCGATGAAGAGGCGGCGGAAATCTGGGAGATGGCACGCAAGCTCGAAGGCGTTGTGCGTAACGTCGGCAAGCACGCCGGTGGTGTGGTTATCGCGCCAACCAAGCTGACCGACTTCTCGCCAATCTATTGCGACGAGGCCGGTGACGGTCTGGTAACCCAGTTCGACAAGGATGACGTTGAGGCCGCCGGCCTGGTGAAGTTCGACTTCCTTGGTCTGCGGACCCTGACGATCATCGACTGGGCGCTGAAAACCATTAACCGCGACCGCGCCAAGGTCGACGAACCGCCGCTGGATATCGCGTTCATCCCGCTGGATGACAAACCGACCTACCAGTTGCTGCAAAAAGCTGAAACGACTGCGGTGTTCCAGCTTGAATCGCGCGGTATGAAAGAGCTGATCAAAAAGCTCAAGCCCGACTGCCTGGAAGACTTGATCGCACTGGTGGCCCTGTTCCGTCCGGGCCCGCTGCAATCGGGCATGGTGGACGACTTCATCAACCGTAAGCACGGTCGCGCCGAACTGGCGTATCCGCACTCGGACTACCAGTACGAAGGCCTCAAGCCCGTATTGGCGCCGACTTACGGCATCATCCTGTATCAGGAACAGGTGATGCAGATTGCTCAGGTCATGGCCGGTTACACCCTCGGTGGTGCGGACATGCTGCGTCGGGCGATGGGTAAGAAAAAACCCGAGGAAATGGCCAAGCAGCGCGGCGGTTTCATTGAAGGTTGCGCGACCAACAATATCGACGCCGACCTCGCCGGTAACATCTTCGACCTGGTGGAAAAATTCGCCGGTTACGGCTTCAACAAATCCCACTCCGCCGCCTACGGCCTGGTCTCGTACCAGACCGCCTGGCTGAAAGCTCACTACCCGGCACCGTTCATGGCTGCGGTACTTTCTGCGGATATGCACAACACCGACAAGGTCGTGACCTTGATCGAGGAAGTGCGCACGATGAAGCTGCGCCTCGACGCGCCGGACGTGAACACTTCGGAGTTCAAGTTCACGGTGAACGACGACGGCCGCATTGTGTATGGCCTCGGCGCGATCAAAGGCGTTGGCGAAGGCCCGGTGGAAGCGATCACCGAGGCGCGTCAGGAAGGCCCGTTCAAGGATTTGTTCGACTTCTGCGCGCGGGTCGACCTCAAGCGTATCAACAAGCGCACGCTCGACGGTTTGATCCGCAGCGGTGCGCTGGATCGTCTGGGGCCTTACTTCCACGACGAGCAAAAGGCTTATCAGGCCAACATCGACCGCAACCGCGCGGTGCTGCTGGCGGCGATGGAAGAGGCGATCAAGGCTGCCGAGCAGACTGCTCGCACCCACGATAGCGGCCATGCCGATCTGTTTGGTGGGCTGTTCGTCGAGGAAGATGCCGACGTTTATGCGACTCATCGCAAGGCCAAGGAACTGACCCTCAAGGAACGTCTCAAGGGTGAAAAAGACACGTTGGGCCTGTACCTGACCGGTCACCCGATTGACGAATACGAAGGCGAGATCCGCCGTTTCGCCCGTCAGCGCATCATCGACCTGAAACCGGCCCGTGATACGCAGACCGTGGCGGGGATGATCATCGCGCTGCGGGTGATGAAGAACAAGAAGGGCGACAAGATGGGCTTCATCACCCTCGACGACCGCTCTGGGCGGATCGAGGCGTCGCTGTTTGCCGAAGCGTTCCATTCCGCGCAGGCGCTGTTGCAGACCGACGCGATGGTGGTGGTTGAGGGGGAGGTCAGTAACGATGACTTCTCCGGCGGCCTGCGTCTGCGGGTCAAGCGCGTGATGAGCATGGAAGATGCGCGCACCAACCTCGCCGAGAGCCTGCGTCTGAAGTTGCAGACCCAGGATCTCAAAGGCGATCAGCTACGCTGGTTGGGTGATTTGCTCAAGCGTCATCGCGGGGCGTGCCCGATCACCATGGAGTACACCAGCCCTGATGCGAAGACCTTGCTGCAGTTTGGCGAGACCTGGCGGATCGACCCGGCGGATGCCTTGATTCAAGCCCTGCGTGACCAGTTCGGGCGAGACAACGTCTTCCTCCAATACCGTTGACCGGCAAGTGCCATCATTGCACTTGTCCACAACCTGAATTTTTAATCTCGACCTCAGCGCGCCTCTCCCTTAAGGTAGGGCGCGAATAGACAACCGGCCGGCCCAAGCTCATTTGGGACACGACCCAAGACGGACGCCTATGAACCCGAATTTTCTAGATTTCGAACAGCCGATCGCCGACCTGCAAGCCAAGATCGAAGAGTTGCGCTTGGTCGGTAATGACAATTCGCTGAATATCGGCGATGAGATCTCCCGCCTGCAAGACAAGAGCAAAACGCTGACCGAAGACATCTTCGGCAAGCTGACCAGCTGGCAGATCGCACGCCTGGCGCGTCACCCTAAACGCCCGTACACCCTGGACTATATCGAACACATCTTCACCGAGTTCGACGAGCTGCACGGCGACCGTCACTTCTCCGACGACGCTGCGATCGTTGGCGGCATCGCCCGTCTGGACGACCAGCCGGTGATGATCATCGGTCACCAGAAGGGCCGCGAAGTGCGTGAGAAGGTACGTCGCAACTTCGGCATGCCGCGTCCGGAAGGCTACCGCAAGGCTTGCCGTCTGATGGAGATGGCCGAGCGTTTCAAAATGCCGATCCTGACCTTCATCGACACCCCGGGTGCTTACCCTGGCATCGACGCTGAAGAGCGTAACCAGAGCGAAGCGATCGCCTGGAACCTGCGTGTGATGTCGCGCCTGAAGACCCCGATCATCGCCACCGTAATCGGTGAAGGTGGTTCCGGCGGTGCATTGGCAATCGGTGTCTGCGATCAGTTGAACATGCTGCAGTACTCGACCTACGCGGTGATCTCGCCGGAAGGTTGTGCTTCGATTCTGTGGAAAACCGCCGAAAAAGCACCGGATGCTGCTGAAGCGATGGGCATTACTGCCGAGCGTCTGAAAGGCCTGGGCATTGTCGACAAGGTGATTGGCGAGCCTCTGGGCGGCGCCCACCGTGATCCGGCAGCCGCTGCTGCTTCGATTCGTGCGGAGCTGAGTTCGCAACTGGCAATGCTGAAGAAGTTCGATAACGAAGCGCTGTTGAAGCGCCGTTACGATCGACTGATGAGCTACGGTCTCTAAGTCGAGCGCAATACCCATGTGGGAGCGAGCCTGCTCGCGAAGAGGGGGTAACATTCAACCAATGTGTTGGCTGTTACACCGCTATCGCGAGCAGGCTCGCTCCCACATTTGATTTGGGCAAAGAGAAAGATATGGATCGATCATCGATTGATTTGCCTGCAAGGCTTCTGCTGAGTCTTGAGCCTTGGCGCAATGCCGCTCATTGGCGCATCGCTTTCTCCGGCGGTCTCGATTCCACTGTCCTGCTGCATCTGCTCGCCCATCTTGCAAAAAAACAATCCCTTCCAGCGCTAAGTGCCATCCACATCCACCATGGCCTTCAGGCTGCGGCTGATGCGTGGCCAGAACATTGCCAGTCTGTCTGCGATGGGCTGGGGGTTCCGTTACAAGTGGAGCGGGTCAAGGTGCAACCGGGGGCGAGTCTGGAGCGGGCGGCGCGGGATGCGCGTTACGCGGTGTTCAGTTCGGTGACGCAAGTCGATGAGATTTTGCTGACAGGCCAGCATCGGGATGATCAGGCAGAAACACTTTTGTTTCGCCTGATGCGCGGTGCTGGCGTGCGCGGTCTTTCGGGGATGCCGGCGCAGCGTTCGTTAGGGCAGGGCGCTATGGTTCGGCCGCTGCTCGATGTCAGTCGAGCAGCGCTGGAAGCCTACGCTCAAGCGCATCAATTGCGCTGGATCGAAGATCCTTCGAATCAGGATGCGCAGTTCTCGCGCAACTACCTGCGTCATCAAGTCATGCCGCTGCTCACCGGGCGCTGGCCGCAAGCACAGGCGAGCATGGCGCGCAGTGCCGCGCATCTTCGCGAAGCGCAAGGCTTGGTTGATGAGCTGGCACAAATAGACCTGGCCCAGGCCGACACTCGTCATGAATTCGAATGGCTGGGGTTGCGATCACTTGAGTTGGCGCCGCTGGCGGCGCTGTCTGCCGCGCGTCAGCGCAATGCGCTCAGCCACTGGCTCGAGCCGCTGACACGGCTGCCGGACACTGACCATTGGTCGGGTTGGTCAGATCTGTGCGACGCCGCCCACGATGCGACACCAGTCTGGCGTCTGGCCGATGGCGAGTTGCACCGTAGCGCCGGTCGTCTGTGGTGGCTCAGCGGCGACTGGCTGCACACGCCGGTGATCGGTGGCCAGTGGCAGACCCCGGCGTCACCGCTACGCTTGCCGAATAACGGGTGTGTCATGTTCAGCGGGCAGACTCCCGACGGGCCGTTGCGCATTGCCTATCGGCAGGGCGGCGAAGTGATGCATCTGGCCGATCGCGGTCATCGTGATCTCAAGCGGCTGCTCAATGAGCGCGCGGTGCCGGGGTTCGTGCGTGGCAGATTGCCGCTGCTGTTTCGCGGCGAAGAATTGCTCGCGGTAGCGAACCTGCCGGGCCTTGATGGCCACGCGCAGGGCGAGTGGAAATTGCATTGGCAGCCAACAGACGAAGATCAAGGTTTGAGATGAAAGGGGCATTCCGGTAGACTACGCTCCCTTCTTGATACAACTTCTGTGGATTCGCCTGAATTGCAGGAGTTGCCGATTACCAAGCAGTCTTTGCTGGGCGATTCCAAAAAATGTGTAGCGAGCAACGTACCGGTGTTTCATCTGCCGGTCTGTCCCAACGCGGCGGTTTTTTTGAAAGGTGCACTGTGATTAATGCAGGTGATCGGGGGCTTCGGCCTTCCTTCGCTTTCCCCGGCGGCTCGTACCGCTTTAACGCAGACTTCTAGGGTTTTTCATGACGCGCTACATATTCGTCACGGGCGGTGTTGTTTCTTCATTGGGGAAAGGCATTGCCTCGGCTTCATTGGCGGCCATCCTGGAGGCGCGGGGGCTTAAAGTCACCATGCTTAAGCTGGATCCGTACATCAACGTCGACCCGGGCACCATGAGCCCGTTCCAGCACGGTGAAGTGTTCGTCACCCATGACGGCGCCGAGACCGACCTGGACCTGGGTCACTACGAGCGGTTCATCCGCACGACCATGACCCAGAACAACAACTTCACCACTGGCCGTGTCTACGAGCACGTGCTGCGCAAAGAGCGCCGTGGTGACTATCTGGGTGCAACCATCCAGGTGATCCCGCACATCACCGACGAAATCAAGCGCCGCATCATCAAGGGTGCTGGTGACGCTGACGTGGCAATGGTCGAGATCGGTGGCACCGTCGGTGACATCGAGTCGCAACCGTTCCTCGAAGCCATCCGTCAATTGCGTTTCGAAGTCGGCGCCAAGCGCGCGATGCTGATGCACTTGACCCTGGTTCCGTACATCGCCACTGCCGGCGAAACAAAAACCAAGCCCACCCAGCACTCCGTCAAGGAACTGCGTTCGATTGGCCTGCAGCCAGACGTGCTGGTCTGCCGTTCCGATCACCCGATCGACGTTTCGTCGCGTCGCAAGATCGCGCAATTCACCAACGTTGAAGAACGTGCGGTGATCGCGCTGGAAGACGCCGATACCATCTACAAGATCCCGGGCATCCTGCATTCGCAAGGTCTGGACGATTTTGTTGTCGAGCGCTTTGGCCTGCAATGCGGCAGCGCTGACCTGTCCGAGTGGGAAGCGGTGGTTGACGCCAAGCTGAACCCGGAACACGAAGTCACCATCGCGATGGTCGGCAAGTACATGGAGCTGCTGGACGCGTACAAGTCGCTGATCGAAGCGATGAGTCACGCCGGCATCAGCAACCGTACCAAGGTCAACCTGCGTTACATCGACTCCGAAGACATCGAAAACCAGGGCACTGCGCTGCTCGAAGGTGTCGACGCGATTCTGGTACCGGGCGGCTTCGGTCTGCGTGGCGTGGAAGGCAAGATCACTGCCGTTCAGTACGCTCGTGAGAACAAGGTGCCATACCTGGGTATCTGCCTCGGCATGCAAGTGGCGGTCATCGAGTTCGCCCGTAACGTGATGGGCTGGAAAGACGCCAACTCCACCGAGTTCGATCGCGCCAGCGGTCACCCGGTTGTCGGTCTGATCACCGAGTGGGAAGACGCCACCGGCGCCGTTGAAGTGCGTACCGAATCGTCCGATCTGGGCGGCACCATGCGCCTTGGCGCTCAGGATTGCCTGCTCGAAGCCGGTTCCAAAGTGCACGATTGCTACGGCAAGGACGTGATCGTCGAGCGTCACCGTCACCGTTACGAAGTGAACAACAACCTGCTGCCACAAATCATCGAAGCCGGCCTGAAAATCTCCGGTCGCTCTGCTGATGCTGCGCTGGTTGAAGTGGTCGAAGCGCCGGATCACCCATGGTTCGTCGCTTGCCAGTTCCACCCTGAGTTCACCTCGACACCACGTGATGGCCATCCGCTGTTCAGCGGTTTTGTCAAAGCAGCGTTGGCTCAACACCAGAAGAAGGCGTAACCCCGATGGCACAGAAGATCATCCGCGTCGGCGACATCGAAATTGCCAACGACAAACCCATGGTGTTGTTCGGCGGCATGAACGTGCTGGAAAGCCGTGACATGGCCATGCAGGTTTGCGAAGAGTACGTGAAGGTCACCGAAAAACTCGGCATCCCTTACGTGTTCAAGGCCAGTTTCGACAAGGCCAACCGGTCTTCTGTGGCCTCTTATCGCGGTCCTGGCCTGGAAGAGGGCATGCGCATCTTCCAGGACATCAAACAAGCCTTCGGCGTGCCGATCATCACCGACGTCCACGAGCCTGAACAGGCCGCGGTCGTCGCTGAGGTCTGCGACATCATCCAGCTGCCGGCCTTCCTGTCGCGCCAGACCGATCTGGTCGTCGCGATGGCCAAGACCAACGCGGTGATCAACATCAAGAAAGCCCAGTTCCTCGCGCCTCAGGAAATGAAACACATCCTGAACAAGTGCGTTGAAGCGGGTAACGATCAATTGATCCTCTGCGAGCGTGGTTCGAGCTTCGGCTACAACAACCTCGTGGTCGACATGCTCGGCTTCGGCATCATGAAGCAGTTCGAATACCCGGTTTTCTTCGACGTGACTCACTCGCTGCAAATGCCTGGCGGTCGTTCCGACTCCGCCGGCGGTCGCCGTGCGCAGGTTCTGGATCTGGCCAAGGCCGGCATGAGCCAAGGCCTGGCGGGTCTGTTTCTCGAAGCGCATCCGGATCCGGACAACGCCAAATGCGATGGCCCTTGCGCCTTGCGTCTGGACAAACTGGAGCCATTCCTGGCCCAGCTCAAAGCCCTGGACGAACTGGTAAAGAGTTTTCCGACGGTAGAAACCGCGTAAACCTCAATTCTCCGGTAAAGTACCGCACGATTTGTCGCTCATGCCCTCGGGCATGAGCGTTATCGTCTGCAAGCTGCCCGCCGTACACCCCTTGCCGACGGTAAAAAGATTTCCTCTAGCTGCGTCGTTTTCGTCAACTTTGGAGTGTTTACAACAATGGCAAAAATCGTCGACATCAAAGGTCGTGAAGTTCTCGACTCCCGTGGCAATCCCACCGTGGAAGCGGACGTGCTTCTCGACAACGGCATCATCGGCAGCGCATGCGCGCCGTCCGGTGCATCCACTGGCTCGCGTGAAGCGCTCGAGCTGCGTGATGGCGACAAGAGCCGTTACCTGGGCAAGGGCGTGCTCAAAGCGGTAGCCAACATCAACGGTCCGATCCGCGATCTGCTGCTGGGTACCGACCCAAGCGACCAGAAAGCCCTGGATCACGCGATGATCAAGCTCGACGGTACTGAAAACAAAGCGACCCTGGGCGCCAACGCCATCCTCGCTGTGTCCCTGGCTGCGGCCAAGGCTGCTGCACAGGATCAGGACCTGCCGCTGTACGCACACATCGCCAATCTGAACGGCACCCCGGGTGTGTACTCGATGCCGGTTCCGATGATGAACATCATCAACGGTGGCGAGCACGCCGATAACAACGTCGACATCCAGGAATTCATGGTTCAGCCGGTTGGCGCCAAGTCTTTCTCGGAAGGTCTGCGCATGGGCACCGAGATTTTCCATCACCTCAAAGCTGTGCTGAAGGCCCGTGGCCTGAGCACCGCCGTTGGCGACGAAGGCGGTTTCGCACCGAACCTGGCGTCCAACGAAGACGCGCTGAAAGTGATCTCCGAAGCTGTGGCCAACGCCGGTTACAAGCTGGGCACCGACGTGACCCTGGCCCTGGACTGCGCGGCCAGCGAGTTCTACGAAGACGGTAAGTACAACCTGTCCGGCGAAGGCCAGGTGTTCACCGCTGAAGGTTTCGCCGACTACCTCAAAGGTCTGACCGAGCGTTATCCGATCATCTCGATCGAAGACGGTCTGGACGAGTCCGACTGGGCTGGCTGGAAGATCCTCACCGACAAGATCGGCGAGAAGACTCAGCTGGTTGGCGACGACCTGTTCGTAACCAACACCAAGATCCTCAAAGAAGGCATCGATAAAAAGATCGCCAACTCGATTTTGATCAAGTTCAACCAGATCGGCACCCTGACCGAAACTCTGGAAGCCATCCAGATGGCCAAGGCTGCCGGTTACACCGCCGTGATCTCGCACCGTTCCGGCGAAACCGAAGATTCGACCATTGCCGACCTGGCTGTGGGCACTTCGGCTGGCCAGATCAAGACCGGTTCGCTGTGCCGTTCCGACCGCGTTTCCAAGTACAACCAACTGCTGCGTATCGAAGAGCAGTTGAATGGCAAGGCCAAGTACAACGGTCGTTCCGAGTTCCGCGGCTAAGTAAATGGTAAAAAGACACCGGATTGTGTCGGAAAAGTCGTGACAGCGATGGATTTGCCACTAATCTGATGCCTTAACAGCACAAGCCTGGATCTTCCAGGCTTCGTGCTATCAGACGTTTCATGTTTTGGCGTGGCTGTCTTTTTTCACTGGATACCTGATATTCGATGCGCAGTCCTTACTGGTTGTTTCTCGTTTTGCTCTTGCTGCTGGCCGGTCTGCAATACCGCCTGTGGGTGGGCAATGGCAGTCTGGCGCAAGTCGCCGAGCTGAATCAGCAGATTGCTGAGCAACATGCCGAGAACGAGGGCCTGCTGGAGCGCAACCGGGTGATGGACGCTGAAGTCAGCGAACTGAAGAAAGGCATGGAGACCGTTGAAGAGCGGGCTCGTCATGAGTTGGGCATGGTCAAGGACGGTGAAACCCTTTACCAGTTGGCCCAATGATCAATTCCCTGCCGGCCTTCTGGGCCGTGATTCCTGCTGCGGGCGTCGGTGCCCGTATGGCCGCGGACCGTCCCAAGCAATACCTGCAACTGGGCGGGCGCACAATTCTCGAACACAGCCTCGGCTGTTTCCTCGATCACCCAAGCCTGAAAGGGTTGGTGGTCAGTCTTGCGGTTGATGATCCTTATTGGCCGAACCTGGCATGCGCCACTGATTCGCGTATTCAGCGGGTCGAGGGCGGCGCCGAGCGGTCGGGGTCGGTGCTCAACGCTTTGCTGCATTTGCATGCGCAGGGTGCTGATGACGAAGATTGGGTGCTGGTGCACGATGCGGCACGGCCGAACCTGAGTCGCGATGATCTCGACAAGTTGCTTGATGAGCTGGCGGATGATCCGGTCGGCGGCTTGCTTGCCGTCCCTGCGCGCGACACGCTGAAACGGGTCGACAAAAACGGTCGCGTGGTCGAGACCGTGGATCGCAGTGTGATCTGGCAGGCCTATACGCCGCAGATGTTCCGCCTCGGTGCATTGCATCGGGCGTTGGCGGACAGTCTGGTGGCGGATGCTGTGATCACCGATGAAGGCTCGGCGATGGAATGGGCGGGGCTGAAACCGCGACTGATCCAAGGGCGCGCGGATAACCTCAAGGTTACGCGGCCAGAAGACCTGGAGTGGTTGCGGCAGCGTTGGGCTAATCGCCGCTGAGTGTTGTGGCGCTTGTCAGATTGCCTTCGCGAGCAGGCTCGCTCCCACCTTTGAATTACGCCGAACACGAATCTTGTATCCACTGAAGATCCCTGTGGGAGCGAGCCTGCTCGCGAAAGCGATCGCCTAGGCAACGCATAATTCAGCTTCGATACTCCGGCCGCTCGGCCAAGCCTTCCTTGAGAAAATCCACCAGTTTGCGCACCTTTGGCGACAAGTGCCGCTGCTGCGGATACAGCGCCCACACCGCGGTATTCAGCGGTTGATGCGCCTCCAGCAACGATATCAACGCCCCGCTGTGCAAATGCTCCAGCACGTAATAATCCGGCAACTGACACAGCCCGACGCCCTGTAGCGCTGCATCCAGCACCGCTTGCCCACTGTTACAACGCCAGTTTCCCTGCACCCGTTGGGAAAATTCCCGGCCGTTTTGCTCAAGTTGCCAGATGTCAGAGCTACCGATCAGGCAATTGTGACGACTCAGTTCCGACAAGCTATGTGGGCGACCGTACCGTTCGACGTAGGACGGCGATGCGCACAGATACATGCGCCGTGGCGCCAAACGCGTGGCGACCAATCGCGAATCCTGCAATCGACCCAGTCGGATCGCCAGGTCCAGCCCCTCATGCACCAGATCGAGTTGGCGATTGCTCAATTCGATATCAATGCGCAGTTGTGGGTACAGGCCCATGAACCGCGTCACCAGCGGCACGATAAAACGCTCGCCATAGGCGACGGCGCAGGTCATGCGCAGCATGCCTTTCGGTTCACTGGTCAGATCGCCGACGGCGCGCAAGGCTTCTTCTCGACCATCCTGCAAGCGCTGGCAATGTTGCAGAAACGTCTGCCCGGCCTCGGTCAGCGTGACCCGGCGGGTGCTGCGATAAAGCAGTCGTGTCTGCAAACGCTCTTCCAGTCGTACGATTTGTCGACTGATGTGCGAGGAAGAAACCCCAAGTCGTTCGGCGGCGGCGGTGAATTGGCTGCATTCGGCGACGGCGACGAACTCGTCGATGCCTTCCCAGCGATTTTCGGACATCGGGATTATCCCTGTATGGCAATAATGTTTTGCTTTTGCCCGAATTATTCATCGTTAGGCCATGTATTACACTCCTTGTCTGCTTTTTTATTCAATGGATTCACTGGAGAGTCAACATGATCAAGTCGCGCGCCGCCGTTGCCTTCGAGGCCAAGAAGCCGCTGGAAATCGTAGAAGTCGATGTGGCCATGCCCAAGGCCGGGGAAGTGTTGCTGCGTGTGGTGGCTTCCGGCGTTTGCCACACCGACGCATACACCCTGTCCGGCGCTGACCCGGAAGGCATCTTCCCGTCGATCCTCGGCCACGAAGGTGGCGCAATCGTCGAAGCCATCGGCGAAGGCGTGACTTCGGTTGCCGTCGGCGATCACGTGATTCCGCTGTACACCCCGGAATGCGGCCAGTGCAAATTCTGTAAGTCGGGCAAGACCAACCTGTGTCAGGCGATTCGTGCGACTCAGGGCAAGGGTTTGATGCCAGATGGCACTTCGCGCTTTTCCTACAAGGGCGAAACGATTTTCCACTACATGGGTACGTCGACCTTCTCGGAATACACCGTGCTGCCGGAAATCTCCGTCGCTAAAATCTCTAAAGACGCACCGCTGGAAAAGGTCTGCCTGCTCGGTTGCGGTGTCACCACCGGTATTGGCGCAGTCTTGAACACTGCCAAAGTCAAACCGGGTGACACCGTGGCGATCTTCGGCTTGGGCGGCATTGGCCTGTCTGCGGTGATTGGCGCGGTGAAAGCCAAGGCCGCACGCATCATCGCCATCGACATCAACCCGGCCAAATTCGAAATCGCCAAGCAACTCGGTGCCACCGACTGCGTGAACCCGAAAGACTTCGATCGTCCGATCCAGGAAGTGATCGTCGACATGACCGATGGCGGCGTCGACTTCTCCTTCGAATGCATCGGCAACGTGCAACTGATGCGCGCAGCGCTTGAGTGCTGCCATAAAGGCTGGGGTGAGTCGGTCATCATCGGTGTTGCCGGCGCGGGTCAGGAAATTTCCACCCGTCCATTCCAGTTGGTCACCGGTCGCGTCTGGCGCGGTTCGGCGTTCGGTGGCGTGCGTGGTCGTACCGAGTTGCCAAGCTACGTCGACATGGCGCAGAGCGGCGAAATCCCGCTGGATACGTTCATCACCCACACCATGGGCCTGGAAGACATCAACAAGGCGTTCGACTTGATGCACGAAGGCAAGAGCATCCGTACCGTCATTCATTTCTGATCAATCGCGACGCCATGGCTGCAAGTCTTGAAGGCTTGCAGTTCTGGTCGCGTAGGAGTCTTTACATGAGTCTGGAAAACATCTCCTGTCAGAAAAGTTTCGGCGGTTGGCACAAGCGTTATCGCCACCGCTCTGACGTGCTCGGCTGCGACATGGTGTTCGCCGTGTATCTGCCGCCACAGGCGGAGCAGGGCGGCAAGCTGCCGGTGCTGTACTGGCTGTCGGGTCTGACCTGCACCGATGAAAACTTCATGCAGAAGGCTGGCGCGATGCGCATGGCCGCCGAACTGGGCTTGATCATCGTGGCGCCGGACACCAGCCCGCGTGGTCCTGATGTGCCAGGTGATCCGGACGGGGCGTGGGATTTTGGCCTCGGTGCCGGGTTTTATCTGAATGCCACGCAGGAACCCTGGTCGCGGCACTATCGGATGCATGACTATGTCGTGCAGGAATTGCCTTCACTGGTTGAAGCGCATTTCCCGGCCTCCGATAAGCGCAGCATCAGCGGTCACTCCATGGGCGGTCACGGTGCGCTGGTCTGTGCGCTGCGCAATCCGGGGCGTTACCAGTCGGTGTCGGCGTTTTCGCCGATCAACAATCCGATGGATTGCCCGTGGGGCCAAAAGGCTTTTTCCCGTTACTTGGGCGAAGACCGTTCGAAGTGGCGTGAATGGGATGCCTGCGCGCTGATCGCCGAGGCTGATGAAAAACTGCCGCTGCTGGTCGATCAGGGTGATCGCGACGACTTCCTTGCCACCCAGCTCAAGCCCGAAGCCTTGCAACAAGCGGCAAAACAAGCGGGCCATCCGCTGACGCTGCGCCTGCAACCGGGCTACGACCACAGCTATTTCTTCATCTCAAGCTTCATAGACGACCACTTGCAGCATCACGCACGCGCCCTTCGGGCCTAATGCAGGTAGAATCACGCCCTGACAAAAATCGGGGCGTTTTTTTTATGCGTATTGGCCACGGCTATGATGTGCACCGTTTCGCTGAAGGCGATTTCATTACTCTGGGCGGCGTGCGAATTGCACACAGCTTCGGGCTGCTCGCTCATTCCGACGGTGACGTCCTGCTGCACGCCTTGAGCGATGCCTTGCTCGGCGCCGCTGCGTTGGGTGATATCGGCAAACACTTTCCGGACACCGACCCGCAATTCAAGGGGGCCGACAGTCGTGCCTTGTTGCGCCATGTGGTCGGGCTGATCCACACCAAAGGCTGGAAAGTCGGCAACGTCGATAACACCATCGTCGCCCAGGCGCCGAAAATGGCCCCGCATATCGAATCGATGCGCGCACTGATCGCCGCGGATCTTCAAGTTGAGTTGGATCAAGTGAACGTGAAAGCTACCACCACTGAAAAGCTTGGCTTTGTCGGTCGCGAAGAGGGCATCGCCGTACACTCCGTTGCCTTGTTGCTGCGCGCATGAATGAACTGCAACTGCTCGGCCCGCGGGCCTATGGCGAACCCCTCGGCACCGCAGTACTGAAAGCCATCGCTGAAGATTTTCAGGTCGATGAAGTCCTTGATATTCCGTTCAGCGGCGATGGCGAACATCTGTGGATCTGGGTGGAAAAGCGCGGCCTCAATACTGAAGAAGCTGCGCGGCGCATCGCCAAGGCTGCCGGCGTGCCATTGCGTACGGTCAGTTACGCCGGTCTGAAGGATCGTCAGGCGCTGACGCGTCAGTGGTTCAGCGTGCAACTGCCGGGCAAGGCTGACCCGGATCTGTCCGCGGCGGAAAACGACACGCTGAAAATTCTCAAGACCACTCGCCATAAACGTAAGCTGCAACGCGGCGCGCATTCGGCGAATGGTTTCACTCTGCGCCTGACCCAGTTCAATGGCGACAAGGCTGCGCTCGAAGCGCGTTTGCAATTGGTCGCCAAACAAGGCATTCCCAATTATTTCGGCGCCCAGCGTTTCGGCCATGACGGTGGCAACGTCGTTGATGCTCGCTCGTGGGCGGCGCGCAAGGCCTTGCCGGAACAGCGCAATGTGCGTTCGCGTCTGTTGTCGACGGCACGCAGCTTTCTGTTCAATCAGGTGCTGGCGGCACGGGTGGCCGATGGCACCTGGCATACAGCACAGGTCGGCGATCTGCTGGCATTCACCGATAGCCGCAGCTTTTTCCCGGCCGGTGAAGCCGAATGCAGCGATCCACGCCTGGCGATTCTCGATCTGCATCCGACCGGCCCGCAATGGGGCGAAGGTGACTCCCCGGCCGCTGGCGCTGTCCATGATCTGGAGCAGGGGATCGCCGCCCGTGAAGCGGATCTGCGTGATTGGTTGATTCACGCCGGCATGAGCCACGAACGTCGCATCCTGCGGCTGCCCATTGGCGGGTTGACGTGGCATTATCCCCAGCCTGACATTCTGCAACTGGAATTCGTCCTCCCGGCCGGATGCTTCGCCACCGTATTGGTGCGCGAACTCGTTGATCTGGTGCCGGTGGGGCAGACGGACAGCCCATGCGTATTCTGATTTCTAACGACGATGGGGTAACCGCACCCGGTCTCGCCGCGCTTTATGCTGCGCTGGCGGATTACACCGAGTGCGTGGTTATCGCCCCGGAGCAGGACAAAAGCGGCGCCAGCAGTTCGCTGACGCTCGACCGTCCGTTGCACCCGCAATACCTGGCCAACGGCTTCATCAGCCTCAACGGCACACCGACCGACTGCGTGCACCTGGGCCTTAACGGGTTGCTGGAGCGCGAGCCGGACATGGTCGTTTCCGGTATCAACCTCGGCGCCAATCTTGGCGATGATGTGTTGTATTCCGGGACAGTGGCGGCCGCCCTTGAAGGACGCTTTCTTGAGCGTCCGTCGTTCGCCTTTTCGCTGGTCTCACGCCAGGTGGATAATCTTTCCACGGCAGCTTACTTTGCGCGCAAGCTGGTCGAGGCCCATGCCGGGCTCGATCTGCCACCGCGCACGGTGCTCAACGTGAACATTCCCAATCTGCCAATCGACCACATTCGCGGCATTCAGCTGACCCGACTTGGCCACCGTGCCCGGGCGGCGGCGCCGATGAAAGTGGTCGACCCGCGCGGCAAGGCCGGTTACTGGATTGCGGCTGCCGGCGATGCCGAAGATGGCGGGCCGGGCACGGACTTTCATGCGGTGATGCAGGGTTATGTTTCGATCACGCCTTTGCAGCTCGATCGCACCTTCAACGATGCCTTCAGAAGTCTCGATGGCTGGCTGGAGGGGCTACGCTGATGGCTCGTGAACACGAAGACAGAATGCGCAGCGGCATCGGTATGACGTCCCAGCGCACGCGAGAGCGACTGATCCAGCGTCTGTACGAAGAGGGTCTGTCCAACGCCAAGGTGCTGGAAGTGATCCGCCGCACGCCGCGTCACCTGTTCGTCGACGAAGCGCTGGCACACCGTGCTTATGAAGACACGGCACTACCGATCGGACACAACCAGACCATCTCCCAGCCTTATATGGTGGCGCGCATGAGCGAGCTGCTGCTGGAAGCGGGGCCGCTGGATAAAGTGTTGGAAATCGGCACCGGTTCCGGTTACCAGACGGCGGTGTTGTCGCAACTGGTGGAACGGGTGTTTTCGGTTGAGCGCATCAAAGTGCTGCAGGATCGCGCCAAGGAGCGTCTGGTCGAGCTGAATCTGCGCAACGTGGTGTTTCGTTGGGGCGATGGCTGGGAAGGCTGGCCGGCGCTGGCGCCTTATAACGGCATCATCGTCACCGCGGTGGCCACTGATGTGCCACAGGCCTTGCTCGATCAATTGGCTCCGGGCGGGCGTCTGGTGATTCCGGTCGGCTCGGGAGAAGTGCAGCAACTGATGTTGATTGTGCGTGAAGAGAACGGTTTTTCCCGACACGTTCTGGGCGCTGTTCGGTTTGTGCCTTTGCTTAACGGTCCACTGGCCTGAGCATTTGTTTGGCGGCGCTGAATTCCTTTCAACAGCTTGGGTCTTACACCGGCAGCAAGGAATTAAACGCAGCAGATTGACAGCTTGCAAACGTGTGCGCGGAACGAATTCGCTTCATTAAGGGTAAAGCCGGTTCGGCCCGTTATACTTGCAACACCGTATGCCGACATCCGGCATGCCATATTTTTCAGCCACCACAAAGGGAGCGGCGGGTGAGTCTCACAGTCATTGCGCAGCGTATGGGTAACACGAGCTTTCAGCGCCTGGTGACTGGCCTCGTCTTGAGCACCTTGCTGGTCGGTTGCTCCAGCACCAAATCGAGCAACGTCAGGGTGGTCGATCGCAATGCGGTCGCGCAACGTCCTACAGTTACGACCGGACAGTACGTAGTCCGTCCGGGCGATACGATGTTTTCCATCGCGTTTCGCTACGGCTGGGACTACAAAGCCCTCGCGGCCAGGAACAATATTCCTACGCCATATACGATCCATCCGGGTCAGACAATTCGCTTCGATGGCCGTACCGGTTCAACGCCAACGGCGGTGGTGAGCAACAGCAGTTCCTCACCGTCCTCGTCGAGTAAAACCACAGTAATCCGGCGCCAGGCGAATGGCACGACGACCACCACTGTGACGGGCTCCGGGGCCGGTTCTGCGACAGCGGTACCGTCCGTCGCCAGCAAATCCGCACCCGCATCACTGCCGCCGGCAGGCCCGGCCCCGACGGGCTGGGGATGGCCATCTAATGGCATTCTCATTGGAAAATTCTCTTCAAACGGTAGTTTGAATAAAGGAATTGATATCGCCGGAGATTTGGGACAGCCTGTTTTAGCTGCGTCTGATGGGACGGTGGTATACGCCGGGAGTGGCTTAAGGGGCTACGGCGAATTAGTCATCATCAAACACAGCGAAACCTACGTAAGTGCTTACGGTCACAACCGTCGGCTGTTGGTTCGGGAGGGACAGCAGGTCAAGGTCGGACAGACAATTGCCGAAATGGGGTCAACGGGTACAGACCGGGTGAAACTGCATTTTGAGATTCGCCGACAAGGTAAACCTGTAGATCCGCTGCAGTTCCTGCCAAGACGTTGATTTGTAAGCCAGCCTGTTCCGTCGCGTAGAGGGGACAGGCTCCAGCGCTGCCAAGGATAGAGGCGTCGCTTGAGCTTGGGGTCGGACTCACCAAAGGACTATAACAATGGCTCTCAGTAAAGAAGTGCCGGAGTTTGACATCGACGATGAGGTTCTCCTTACGGAGGCCGGCATCGATTCGGAATCTTCGATGTCGAATGATGAAGGGGCTGCTCCACCTTCCGTTCGTTCCAAATCCAAACACTCCGCTTCACTTAAACAACATAAGTACATCGATTACACGCGGGCACTTGATGCCACGCAGTTGTATCTCAACGAAATCGGCTTTTCCCCACTGCTCTCTCCGGAGGAAGAAGTTCATTTTGCGCGCTTGTCGCAAAGTGGCGATCCTGCCGGGCGCAAGCGCATGATTGAAAGTAACCTGCGGCTGGTGGTCAAAATCGCCCGGCGTTACGTCAATCGGGGGCTGTCGTTGCTGGATCTGATCGAAGAGGGCAACCTCGGCTTGATCCGCGCAGTGGAAAAGTTCGATCCCGAGCGCGGCTTTCGCTTCTCGACTTACGCGACCTGGTGGATTCGTCAGACCATCGAGCGCGCAATCATGAATCAAACCCGGACCATCCGGTTGCCGATTCATGTGGTCAAGGAACTCAACGTGTACCTGCGGGCTGCACGGGAGCTGACCCAAAAGCTCGACCACGAACCTTCACCCGAAGAAATCGCCAACCTGCTGGAAAAGCCGGTTGGCGAGGTCAAGCGCATGCTCGGCCTGAACGAGCGGGTTTCTTCGGTCGACGTCTCGCTGGGTCCGGATTCGGATAAAACCCTGCTGGACACCCTTACTGATGATCGTCCGACAGATCCATGCGAACTGCTGCAGGATGACGACCTGTCACAGAGCATCGATCAATGGCTGTCGGAGCTGACCGACAAGCAGCGTGAGGTGGTGATTCGCCGCTTCGGCCTGCGCGGCCACGAGAGCAGCACGCTGGAAGATGTTGGCCTGGAGATCGGCCTGACCCGCGAACGGGTGAGACAGATCCAGGTGGAAGGCCTCAAGCGCCTGCGGGAAATTCTCGAGAAGAATGGCCTGTCGAGCGAGTCGCTGTTCCAGTAAGCGCCTCAAACGACCGCCCGCAAAAAGCCCCGACTGGTTCGTAATGCTGTTCACTTAAGCATTTGAATCCTCGCCGGGCTTCTTCGAAAATCCGATGTCAGATCTCTGGCATCGGATTTTTTATGTCTGTTCAACAGGACTTGCTCGACCTCGGCGACCTTTTCAA
>NZ_FYDT01000006.1:43575-180127 GCF_900187585.1 Pseudomonas sp. Irchel 3E19 | reverse complement strand
GGGAACATCCCCAAATATCTCGCAGAGTTGCATGCCTCAGCCCCGCATTATGTCCTGCCACATCGACGCGAGGAGCGCATTTATCCTCGGGCAATCAGGCTCAAATCGCCGAAGTATCCGATCAAAAGCAAAAATGCCAGTCAGCTTAACTGACTGGCATTAACCTCATCAGGTCGCCTTTTTTGTGTCCGCGCGCTTTACGCCGCTGCTTTACGCAACGTCGCCATGAACGCCGCGGCGCCGATGAACAGCCCGGCAAACGTGCGGTTCATGCGTTTCTGCTGCGTTGGCGTGCGCAGCAGGCGCAGCACTTTCGACGCCAGACCGGTGTAGCCGGCCATGACGATCAGGTCGACGCAGATCATGGTCGCGCCGATCACCAGATACTGGATCAGCAGCGGCGCGTGAGGATTGATGAACTGCGGCAGCACCGCCAGCATGAACACCAATGCCTTGGGGTTGCTGATGTTCACCAGAAAACCGCGGAACACCAGCGCCAGCGGCTTGCCGATCGGCCGCACCGCCGCGTCATCGCTCATGTCCATGGGCAGGGCGCGCCATTGCTTGATCGCCAGATACACCAGATACGCCACACCGAACCATTTGATCGCGTGGAACGCGGTGGCCGAAGCAGTGAGAATTGCGCCGACACCGGCGCCGACAATCGCAATCTGCACGGCCAGGCCGATTTGCAGGCCCAGGGCATTCCAGTAGCCGCGCCAGAAACCGTATTGCAGACCGCTGGACATCGACGCAATGGCGCCGGCGCCCGGGGAAAGACTGATCACCCAGCAGGCGGCGAAAAACGCCAGCCATGTTTGTAGCTCCATCGCACACCTCGGCTCATGCTCGTGACAAATGCCTAAGCTAATGCGGGTTTGAATGGATGACTACCAGTTTTTTGCTAAATATTGCGGGAAGCTGAGGGCCCCTTCGCGAGCAGGCTCGCTCCCACATTTGATCACGGTCTACTGTGGGAGCGAGCCTGCTCGCGAAGGCGTCGGAACAGACGACATAGAAATTACTTCTCGAAGCCGCTCGACGGGAACACATCAGTCCCACGCCAACGCCGTACCGAACGCTGGAAGAACAAGCTGTTCGGCACCTGCACCATCGCGCTGCCGGTGCCCAGTTCTTCAGCCTCGATCAACGTGGTGTAGAGCAGATTGATCGCCACCACCCGACCTTTGACGCCGGGTTTGTCCGTGGTGTCCACCAGCTCGACCACATCACCCAAACGAAACGGCCCGACAGTGAAAATCAGAATCGCGCAGAGCAGATTCGACAGCACGCTCCACATCGCGAAGAACGCCACCGCCGCCACCGCGACAAAACCCGAGAGTGCCGTCCACAACACTGTGGCCGACACGCCGAGGCGCTCCAGGACGAAAATCACCGCACTGCCCATGATCAGCCAGCGCAGCACGCCACGCAGCGGCATCAACAGCTGCGGCGGGAACGGGTAGCGCTCACCCAGACGGGTCAGGCATTTGGCGACAAAGCGCTGGGCAATGTAACCGGCCAGCAGAATCAGCAGAATCTGCACGCCGAGCCAGATCGGCTCGACCCACATCGCTGGCAGCGGCAGCTTGAACGCTTCCATCAGGACAGCGCCTCCAGCTCCGCCTGCATGCTTTCCAGCGTCTCCAGGGCTTCCATCCACGCGTCTTCAAGCTCGGCTTCGCGCACTTTCAGCTTGGCTTGTTCAGCCAGCAGATCACGCAATTCGTTCTTGCGTGCCGGCTCGTAGATGTCGCTGTCGCCGAGGCTGGCATCGACCTTGGCGAGTTTCTCGTGGAGCTTGCCCAGTTCGGCTTCAAGCTTATCGGCTTCACGCTTGTGCGGCGCCAGTTGCTGACGCAACGCAGCAGCAGCCTGACGCTGGGCTTTCTTGTCGGTCTTGTCCGGGTTTACCGGAGTATTGCTGACCGGCGCATTGCGCTGACGGTATTCCACCAGCCAGCGCGCGTAGTCTTCGAGATCGCCATCGAACTCTTCGACCTTGCCGTCGGCCACCAGGTAGAAGTTATCGGTGGTGCTCTTGAGCAGATGACGATCGTGGGAAACCACCAGCACCGCGCCGCTGAATTCCTGCAGCGCCATAGTCAGCGCCAGGCGCATTTCCAGGTCGAGGTGGTTGGTCGGTTCGTCGAGCAGCAACAGGTTCGGCCGTTCCCAAGCGATCAACGCCAGGGCCAGACGGGCCTTTTCGCCGCCGGAGAAATTCAGTACCGGCTCATCAAGCCGCGCACCGCGGAAGTCGAAACCACCGAGGAAGTCACGCAGGGTCTGCTCACGCTCGGTCGGCGCCAGGCGCTGCAAGTGCAGCAACGGGCTGGCCTTGGAGTCCAGTGAGTCGAGTTGATGCTGAGCGAAGTAGCCGACCACGGTATTCTCGCCACGGGTCAGACGCCCGGCCAGCGGTTGCAACTCACCGGCGAGGTTCTTGATCAGCGTCGATTTACCCGCGCCGTTGGGCCCGAGCAGACCGATCCGCGCGCCGGGGGTCAGTTGCAGCTTGACCTTCTCCAGCACGGTGCGGTCGCCGTAGCCCAGGTTCGCATCGGACAGATCGATCAGCGTGCTGGAGATCTTGGTCGACTCGCGGAACACGAAGTCAAACGGCGAATCGACGTGGGCTGCCGACAGCTCCTCCATCCGCTCCAGTGCCTTGATCCGGCTCTGCGCCTGACGGGCCTTGGTGGCCTGGGCCTTGAAGCGGGCGATGTAGCTTTCCATGTGCGCACGCTGCGCCTGCTGCTTCTCGTAGGCCTGTTGCTGCTGGGCCAGACGCTCGGCACGGGCACGCTCGAACGCGGTGTAGCCGCCACGGTAGAGGGTGATTTTGCGCTGATCGACGTGGGCCACATGGTCGACGACTTCATCGAGGAAATCGCGGTCGTGGGAAATCAGCAGTAGGGTGCCCGGGTAGCTTTTGAGCCACTCTTCGAGCCAGATGATGGCGTCGAGGTCCAAGTGGTTGGTCGGTTCGTCGAGCAGCAACAAGTCCGATGGGCACATCAGGGCCTGCGCCAGGTTCAGGCGCATCCGCCAGCCACCGGAGAAATCGCCGACCTGACGATCCATCTGTTCGTTGGTGAACCCCAGGCCAGCCAGCAATTTGCGGGCCCGGGCGTCGGCGGTGTAGCCGTCGGCGCTGTCGAGTTCGGCGTGCAGGCGGGCCAGAGCGACACCGTCATGGGCCGCTTCGGCTGCGGCGAGATCACGCTGCACCTCACGTAGACGCAGGTCGCCATCGAGCACATAGTCGACCGCCAGGCGCTCGAGGGTGTCGACCTCCTGGCGCATGTGCGCGATTCGCCAGTCGGCCGGCAGCAGGCAATCGCCCGAATCCGGGTGCAACTCGCCGCGCAGCAAGGCGAACAGGCTGGATTTGCCGGCGCCGTTGGCACCGATGAGGCCAGCTTTGTGGCCGGCGTGCAGGGTCAGCTCGGCGTCTTCTAGCAGACGTTGCGGGCCACGCTGTAAAGTCAGGTTCTGAAGTCGGATCATAATGGCGGCGGAGTCTACCAGCTTCGCTCACAACTGGCGCGAGTAGCACGATGTCCTCTGACCTGTGGAGCTTTTCCCTTGCCACCTACGCCCGTCCGGGCGTGGAAGACGCCTGCCTGCAACTGCAAACGGCAGGGGCCAATGTGTGCCTGCTGTTGTGCGGTTTATGGCTGGAACAACGTGGTGTGGCCTGCGATCAACAGCGCGTGCAGCCGCTTCAGGCATTGACCGAGTCATGGGATATCGAGGTTGTGCAACCGTTGCGAACGTTGCGCATGCAATGGAAAACCCGGGCGGTTGATGATCCAGTGTTGAAAGGCATGCGTGAGCAAGTCAAAGCGCTGGAGCTTGAAGCCGAGCGCGCGTTGTTGTCGCGACTGGAGGGTGTTGCTCAGGTGTGGGAGCGAAATGAAGCCGGGGCGGAGATCTGGCTGGAGGCGTTGGCCGGTCCGGCGGCCAGCCTGAACCGCGACGCGCTGCAAGTGCTGCGCGTCGCGGCAACCGGCACTTAGGAGGCGCTGGTTGGATTGTTGCTGACGCTCGATGCAGCGGCTGGCGTTGGCGCAGTCATGGTGGTCGAGGTGGAAGCGGCTGGCGCAGAGGCTGCTGGCGAAGCCGGGGTTGCCGGTGCGGCAGGCTTGGCAGTTGGAGCAGTCGCCGGTTTGGCTGCGGCAGGTTTAGCCGCCACCGGTTTTTTCGCAACTGGTTTGGCGGCTGGCTTGGCAGCCGGTTTAGCCGCAGCTGGCTTGGCGGCGGCTTTCACTGCAGGCTTGGCGGCTGGTTTCGCAGCAGATTTTGCAGCGGGTTTTACTGCAACTTTAGCAGCCGTTTTCGCTGCAACTTTGGCGGCAACGGGTTTGGCGGGCGCCTTGGCTGCAGGTTTTGCAGCGGCAGTTTTGGCCGCGGGTTTGGCCGCAGTTCTGGCAGCCGGTTTAGCGGCCGGTTTGGCTGCTGCGGTTTTCGCCGGAGTTGCTTTGGTCGCAGCTGTTTTTGTGACTGGTTTGGCAGCAGCAGGTTTAGCGGCCGCAGGTTTCGCAGCAGTGGTTTTAGCCGCAGGTTTCGCAGCGCTCGCCGCAGCCGGTTTTTTCGCCGCCGGTTTTGCCGCCGCTTTCACCGGAGCTTTGGCAGCAGGTTTTGCGCTGGCTTTTGCAGCTGGTTTGGCAGCCGCAGTTTTCGCCGGTGCCTTGCTTGCAGCAGGCTTGGCTGCCGCTTTCTTAGCTGGCGCAGCAGCAGGTTTGGCCGAACGCGAGGACAACACTTTGCCCACTGCTTCTTGCACACGACCAACGCCCTGGGCCAGTTTCAGACTTTCCTGAGCATCGCGCTTGAGTTGCAGAATGTAGCTGCGGGTATCGGACTGACGATCCTTCAGGGCATCGAGCAGGTCTTCGAGTTCTTTCACTGCGCCTTTGGCTTTGGTCTGCGCCTTGGCTTTACCGGCGGCAGCTGCGTCCTGCAATTTGGTGCGGGATTTGTGCAGTTTTTCTTGCGCCTTGCCGCGTTGCTTTTCCAGTTTGGCGAGCAGTTTTTCAGCATCAGCCAAGGCTTGGGAGCAAGCGTTTTCCAGATGCTCGAGCAAGCTGCCCGAGAGTTGTTGGAGTAAGTGCAACGGAGTGTTTACAGGCTTCTTGGTGGCCGACATGGTTTACCTCCTGGCTGACGTGAGTGCGGCTCATACTAGACCTCTGCTGCTACCGCCGCTAGGTCATCTTGACAGTATCAATTGCGTTGCGTTGCACCGAACTGAAAATGTTCTGCATGAAGTCAAAAGCAGTTCACCGTTGCAGACGTTCACGCTGGCATAATCCACCGCACCTCAGGACGGAGAGTGCCGATGTCGCGCTACTTTTTTTTATCCCTCTGCATGATTTTTTCAGTTACCCACGCAGACGAAAAAACCACGGCGAATGACGCTCATGATCTGGCCTACAGCCTCGGTGCAAGCCTGGGCGAACGGCTGCGTCAGGAAGTCCCGCAATTGCAGATTCAGGCATTGATCGATGGGTTGCAGCAGGCTTATCAAGGCAAGCCGCTGGCGCTGAGCGAAGCGCGCATTGAGCAGATTCTGGCCGATCACGAATCACAGAATGCCGAACACAATGCGCAGCCTTCGAGCGATGCCGCGATGGAAAACGAGCAGCGTTTCCTGACTGCGGAAAAAGCCCGACCGGGCGTGAAGGAACTGGCCGACGGCATCTTGCTGACCGAGCTGACGCCAGGCACTGGCGCGAAAGCCGGTCCCGATGGACAAGTCCAGGTGTTGTATATCGGGCGCCTGCCGGATGGCACCGTGTTCGACCAGAACAGTCAGCCGCAGTGGTTCAACCTCGACAGCGTAATCGCGGGTTGGCGCACCGCGTTGCAAAACATGCCGGTGGGTGCGAAATGGCGACTGGTGATTCCATCCGATCAGGCCTATGGCGCAGACGGTGCCGGCGACCTGATCGCGCCGTTCACACCGCTGGTTTTTGAAGTCGAATTGCGTGGTGCGACGAGCTGATCGGGCAAAAAAAAACGGTGCGCCTGAGCGCACCGTTTTTTGTTCAAAGCGTCAGTCAGACCTGAACTGAATCTTCTTCCTTGTGTGCCGTGTGCAGCACTTCAATCAAGCAGTCTTCCAGTTCGAATCGTTCGTGAAGCAGGCCGCCAAGCTCCTTGAATTTCTCCGCGACGCATTTGCCTTCATCGCAAAGGTCGTTGAACGCGAGAAGCTTTTCGGTGATGACATCGATGCGCGGATAGATCGTCTCGGCGAGCTCCAAGCCACGCTTGTCGTTGAACGCCTTGGCCTCACCGGTCAGCTGTTCGTAGATTTCGAAGTGCCCGGCCGAGACGTAATCGACCAGCACACCGCAGAACTCCTGCAAGGGCTTGCGGTTCTCGGACAACGTCTGAGGCTCCGCGCCGAGTTTGTCGTAGGCACCGATCAGATCTTCACGCTCTTGCAACCAGCGGTCGATCAGCAGATGAACCCCACCCCAACGTTCCTGAGCATTCTGACAACTTTCGAGCATGGCAATCTCTCTTCCCTTGTGGGTCATGCTGCTCTACACCCGCGTCCCGCTTTTGGTTTTGGCCTGGGGGACGGTCGGGCAGAGCGTCATCGAGCAACATAAATCCAATGACACGTGCGGGCCAGATTATGCCCGCACGCTTATGGCTTCAAGGTACGCAGGAGTAAAAGTTCATACAAGTGTTTAATCCTCGACCAGCACCCGGTGCGACGCTTCGCCGCTGAGCGGTCGTTGCAGAGCGCTCCAGACCAGACGCAGCAATTGATAAACCGCAAAAATCGACATCGCGACAAAGAACAGCAGGCTCCACTCCGGGATGCTCAAATCGAACAGCGTCCAGGAGATCTCAACGCAGTCGGCACTGCCTTTAAACATCCGCGCGGTCGCGCACAGCCAGGGCAGGCTGCTGAACAAGGCTTCGGAGTCCGGAGCACAGCTGGCCAGTTGCGACAATGTATCGCCCTGAAGCAACACCTGCCGCCAGGCCGCCGTGGTGCCTCCCAGGCTCGCGCCAAAGGCTGCGACCCAGTACACCGACAGACCGACACGCCCGGGACCATGCACCGCAGCCAGCCCGCAGCAGACCGTCAGCAACACCATGAAAAAGCGCTGCACCAGACACAGGCTGCACGGTGTCAGCCCGATCGCGTATTCAAGATAATAGGAAGCTCCCAGGGCCAGAGCCCCTGCGGTGAAAGCCATGAAAAACAAGGAGCGTGAGCAGGCCAACGACATGGCTTATCCGTAACAGTAGAGACAGACAGTTACGGTAGAGGAAAGCGTGTCAGCCTTTCAAGGCGAGTGCCTGCCGACACTTCACCAGAGGTGTAGGGAAATCCCGACAGGTTGACGAGGAATCGGTGTAGCCCCTTGTAGGACTTTGTCCGAGCCGCTGAAAATGGGTAAATATTCGCTCGCGAAACAGATACGAGGGAGCGAACTCCCTCGTCGTTTCACACGTTAGCCGGTGCCGGCAAAGGCGCGGCAAGCAGGCGTTCATCCAGCAAGCCCAGGCCTTCCTGGAACAGTTGGTTGCTGCGCCCTGTGTCGCCGAGCTGCGCAAGCAGGCGTGCCAGTTCTGCACAGGCCTCCGGATTACGCTGCACACGCAGGCTGCTTTCAAGATAGTCGCGAGCCTTGCCCCACAGACTCGATTGCAGACACAACCGCCCCAGAGTCAACAGCAAGCTCGGATCGCCCGGATGATCCTTGAGCCAACCTTCAGCAGTTTGCAGTTGACGCGCCGGATCGCTGCCACGCACCAGACCGTAAAGCCGCGCCAGATGACTGTCGTACTTGCGCTTGAGGGCCGTGCGCAGCACCTCCTCTGCTTCGACCTGAGCACCCAGCTGACGCAGTTGCTCGGCGTAAGCCAGTACCAGTGGCGGTTCCTGACGCTGCGCCGAGGTCAACTGCTGCCAGGCGCGATTGAGTGACTGCAGACCCACCGTGCCATCCTCTTCACGCTGTGCTGCCAGCGACAGGTTTTCACCCCAGGCACGGCGCTCCAGCTCCGCCAGTTCGGTGGGCGGCAGGACTTTGTCCTTGCGCAGTTCCGGCAGCAGGCGAATCACCGCCGACCATTCGCCGCGCTGCTGATACAGACGCTGCAACTGACGCAGCGTCTGCACGTTATGTGGATGGCGCTCGTGCATTGCCTGCAAGGTCACCAGCGCACCGTCAGTGTCGCCACGATCGGTCTGCAACTGTGCGTGACTCAAGGCAATCGCCAGTTCCGCTTGGGGCTGACGCTCCAGAGCGCGCTCAAGCAGACGATCGGACTCCTCGTAATTGCCTTGCTCGTTCGCCGCGCGGGCAGCGCCGAGGTAATACAGCAGTGGTTGGCGTTCGGCTTCAGCGGCGCGATACAGATGACGCTGGGCGCTGGCCCAGCGACCTTCGGCCAGATCCAGTTGACCGTGCTCGATCGCCACCTGCACACGACGGCTGCGGTTACGCCGGGACCATGGATTGACCACGCCACTGGACGTCATGACCAACTCGACCAGGGCCTTGATGCCCCAGATCAACAACCACAACACCGCGATCAGCGCCAACGTCGCCCACAGACTCGACTCGTAACGGAAGCTCTTGTAAGCGACCAGCACGTAACCGGAATGCTCGGCAATCGCCAGGCCCAGCGCCGCCGTCGCCGCGATCACCAGAAACACGATCACATAGAGGCGTTTCATGGCGTGGCCTCCTGCGCGGTGCTGGCGGCAGGCTTGGCGAAGGGTTTCACCGACTCTTGGGCGTTGACGTTACGCCGCTCGAGATAAGCCTGGACCGCACTCAGGGTGCCGGTCAGATCCGGCGTATTAACGGTGACCGGCTCCTTGCTCAGCTCGCCAACCTGTTCGAGCATCACTTTGCTTTGCGCATTGTCCGGATTGAAGTTGCCTTTGAGAACGTCGCGCGCCTCGGCCAGTGCCTGGGTGTACACCGGCGCCTGACCATTGAGGGCTGCCCACTGCGCCTGCTCCAGCGCCAGGCTCAGGGCCAGACGCACCTGACTCAGACTTTGCCCGGCCAACAGCGGCTTCACATTCTTGTCTGCGTCGAAATCGATACGGATGTAGCGCGAGACCTTATCCCACCACTGCGCCCAGCGACTGGCGCCATCACCATCGGCGGTCAGGCCGAGCAGCGACTCACCGCGATCCTTGTACTCCGGCGCCAGCTCGGTGAGGTCGATGACCTGATCACGCAGCGCCCCCAGACGCAGGAACAACCCGGTGCGATCTGGCTGCTCGGTGCTGCGCAACGCGACCAGGGTTTTGGCCACTTGCTCACGGGCAGCAAACGAACCGGGATCGTTCTGTTCACGGAGGATTTCGTCAGCACCCTGCACCAGGGCCTGAGCACTGCTGATGTCCTGCAACGCCGACAGACGCAGGCTGGCAAGCCGCAGCAGGTGCTCGGCCTCGGCCAGACGCCAATCCTTGCGGCTGGCGCCAAGGACGGTTTCCAGACGCTGATTGAGGCGTTGCTGATCGCCTTGAAGCTGCGCGACCAGACGCTGGCGCTCGGCGAGTTCGTCGGCACCTGGCAACTGCGCAAGGCGCTCGGTCAGGCGCTGTTCGTTGAGTTTCAGACTCTGCGCCTGATCGTTCAACGCCTGCACCTGACCCGACTGTTGCTGAGTATTGGTTTGCAGGTGACGCACCTGCCAGACTCCCCAGCCACCGATCGCGACACCGGCAGCGCCGAGCAACAGGGCGACGATGGCCAGGCCATTGCCTCGGTGTGGCTCTTTGGCCGGCGGTGGAGTTTCAACCGGCGCATCAATCACTGGTTGGACGTCATCTTTTGGCAAGGCTGTTTCGCTCACGTATCCATCCTTTGCATTAGAGAACGGGCACGGGATACTCCCGTAACGCCGTCAGCAAAGCCGCGGCACTCGCGCCGCGGCAATCCACAACTGTTTGGGCCCCGGCGGCACGTGCCAGCTCGGCGACCCTTGGGCTTGGAACAAACAACGGCAACCGCGCAATCGTCGGCCAGCCATCGCCGGCCATCTGGCGCAAGTGCTCGAAACCCTGTCCACTGCTGACCACCAGCCCGTTCAAGCGTTCCGCTTCGATCCGCCGCGGCAGTGTTTGCGGCGCATAGGCTGGCAGGTCACGTCGATACAATTCCAGATACTCGACACTAGCACCTAGCTCGCGCAGGCGCTCGGCGAGCAACTCACGACCACCCTCGCCACGCAGAATCAACACCTGCGCACCGGGCCGGGCCACGGCCTCACGCAGACGCGGCAATTGCAGCAATGCTTCGCTGTCATCGCCATCGACCGGGAAGCTCACGTCGAGGCCGTGACCCTTGAGAATCTGCGCCGTCGCCGCACCGACGCTGAACCATGGCATCGCCGGTGACGGCGGCCCATAGGCATCGAGCAGTTGCAGCGCAATACGCGCTGCAGGTTTGCTGACCACGATCACCGCGCTGCAACCCGACAATTGCCCTATCGCCCGGGCGATCTTCTCAGAAACCGGTAACGGCGCAATTTCCAAAAGCGGCAGGCAACTGCTAAAAATCCCCTGCCCGGCCAGGTTTTCGGCGAGCGCCGCACAGTCATCCGCAGGGCGCGTCAGCAGCAGGCGCCAGGCAGTCACTCGTGACCTGCCTCGCCGTAAACTGCCTTGAGAATTTCCTCCGCGCCCTGGCCAAGCAAGTCTTCGGCGACCTTCACCCCCAACGCTTCGGCATCGCCGCGTGGTGCCCGGGCTTCGGCGCTGATCAGCCTGCCGCCACTCGGCTCGCCCACCAGACCTCGCAGCCACAATTGCTCGCCTTCGAGCACGGCATAGCAGGCGATCGGCACTTGGCAGCCGCCATTCAAATGCTTGTTGAGGGCGCGTTCAGCGGTGACGCGCGAGGAGGTATCGGCATGGTGCAACGGCGCCAGCAAGACGTGGATTTCTGTGTCGACGCTGCGACATTCGATACCGACTGCACCTTGACCGCCGGCCGGCAGACTGTCGTCGACGCTGATGGCCGAAGTGATACGGTCTTCGAAACCGAGACGGATCAAACCGGCCGCGGCGAGGATGATCGCGTCGTACTCACCGGCATCGAGCTTGGCCAGACGGGTGTTGACGTTGCCGCGCAGAAAGCGGATTTGCAGATCAGGACGGCGGGTCAACAACTGCGCCTGACGACGCAGGCTGGAAGTGCCGACGATGCTGCCGGCCGGCAACGCCTCAAGGCTTGCGTAGGTATTGGAAACGAAGGCATCACGCGGGTCTTCGCGCTCGCAGATGCAGAACAGACCGAGGCCTTCGGGGAAGTCCATCGGCACGTCTTTCATCGAGTGCACGGCGATATCAGCTTCGTTTTCCAGCAGCGCGGTTTCCAGTTCCTTGACGAACAGGCCCTTGCCGCCGATTTTCGACAGCGGCGAATCAAGCAGCTTGTCGCCGCGACTGACCATGGGCACCAGCGTCACCAGCAGACCCGGATGGGCCGCTTCCAGACGGGCTTTGACGTATTCGGCCTGCCAGAGGGCCAGCGCACTTTTACGGGTGGCGATGCGGATTTCGCGAGAGGACATGGATCAATCCGTACTGAATAGATACGGCGGATAATAACAGCTCAGCCAAATCCACTTTGACTTGAATCAGAACGGCGTGGCCTCCCTGGCCTGCAACGCCTGGTAACGAGAAGTGAAAACCACCCGGAATGACCGGGTTAAAGGCCCTGCATCATTTTGCGCACACCCGCCACATGCCGGCGGCTGACAATCAGCGCGTCACCATTGAGTCCTTTGAGGAACAGCTGGAAATGCCCCAGCGGTGTGCGTTGCAGACGCTCGATGCGATCGCGGGCGACCAGCGCGTTGCGGTGGATACGCACGAAGCGCTCGCCGAATTCGTCTTCGAGGGCCTTGAGCGGTTCGTCCAGCAGCACTTCACCGGCCTCGTGGCGCAGGGTCACGTATTTGTGGTCGGCGATAAAGTAGACCACCTGATCCAGCGGGATCAGTTCGATGCCTTTGCGGGTGCGGGCACTGATGTGACTGCGCGGGCCGGTGCCGCTTTCGGCAGCGGGACGGGTCAGGGCCGAGAGTTGCGCCCGATTGGGGCGTTCAGCCTTTCTCAAGGCGTCATGCAGATGTTCGGTTCGCACGGGTTTCACCACATAGCCCACGGCGCTGGCCTGCAGGGCTTCCACGGCAAATTCATCGGGGCTGGTGCAAAACACCACGGCGGGCGGCGTTTCGCGTTCGCACAGTCGGGCAGCAACCTGCAGGCCATCGAGGCCCGGCATGCGGATATCGAGCAGCACGATATCCGGCTTGTGGCTGTCGATCAGTGCCAACGCCTCTTCGCCATTCGTGGCGCTGGGCTCCAGGACTGTATAACCCTCGAGCTCGCTCACCATTCGGCTGAGGCGCTCGCGAGCCAGTGGTTCGTCATCAACGATCAGGACATTCATATTGCGCTGGATTCCTGCGTGAGTCTCGCACAAGGATAGCGTAGACAGGTGAAGTGACGTCCGTCACCGCGATCCACGCTAAGACTAGCCCGAGCGCCAAAAAGTGCCGTACGTCGGCCAGCAATATTTGCCAGTGCCCGGGTCGTACTGCTCGATGCCCGCTGTTTCCTGCGCTTTGCGCGGTGTTTGCCCAAGGACAATACACCCACCCCCTCTTCTTATAGTCGGCAGCCAGACCTTTGCGCGATCTGACTTGCGCCAACCCTTATGTCCAACTGTAGACGCTCGTCGGGCCGATATTGCTCAATCGAAAAATATCGTTGCGCAAATTCCCGGGAGAACGCGCCGACTATGCATGACGCGATGAGAAAAAAACGTATCGACCGGTGTCAGCGACAGGATTGGCAACCCTGTTATTATCCGCGCCAGCGTTTCACGCCTTTTTTCTTCAAGCCGATACGAGCGAATTCATGAGCACTGACAAGACCAATCAGTCCTGGGGCGGCCGCTTCAGTGAACCCGTCGACGCCTTCGTCGCCCGCTTCACCGCCTCCGTCACTTTCGACCAGCGCCTGTATCGCCACGACATCATGGGCTCGATCGCCCACGCCACCATGCTGGCCAAGGTCGGCGTGCTGACCGATGCCGAGCGCGACACCATCATCGATGGCCTGAAGACCATTCAGGGCGAAATCGAGGCCGGCCAGTTCGACTGGCGCATCGACCTCGAAGACGTGCACATGAACATCGAAGCGCGCCTGACCGACCGCATCGGTGTCACCGGCAAAAAGCTGCACACAGGGCGTAGCCGTAACGACCAGGTGGCCACTGATATCCGCCTGTGGCTGCGTGACGAGATCGACCTGATCCTGGCCGAGATCACCCGCCTGCAGAAAGGCCTTCTGGAGCAAGCCGAGCGCGAAGCCGCCAGCATCATGCCGGGCTTCACGCACTTGCAGACCGCGCAGCCAGTGACGTTCGGGCACCACATGCTGGCTTGGTTCGAAATGCTCAGCCGCGACTACGAACGTCTGGTCGACTGCCGCAAGCGCACCAACCGCATGCCGCTGGGCAGCGCCGCACTCGCTGGCACCACCTACCCGATCGACCGCGAATACACCGCGCAACTGCTGGGCTTCGATGCCGTGGGCGGCAACTCGCTGGACAACGTTTCCGATCGCGACTTCGCCATCGAATTCTGCTCGGCCGCGAGCATCGCGATGATGCACCTGTCGCGTTTCTCCGAAGAGCTGGTGCTGTGGACCAGCGCGCAATTCCAGTTCATCGATCTGCCGGATCGCTTCTGCACCGGCAGCTCGATCATGCCGCAAAAGAAAAACCCCGACGTGCCTGAGCTGGTGCGCGGCAAGACCGGCCGTGTATTCGGCGCGCTGATGGGCCTGCTGACCCTGATGAAAGGCCAGCCGCTGGCCTACAACAAGGACAACCAGGAAGACAAAGAGCCGCTGTTCGACGCCGCTGACACCCTGCGTGATTCACTGCGTGCGTTCGCCGACATGATCCCGGCGATCAAGCCGAAACACGCGATCATGCGTGAAGCGGCCCTGCGCGGTTTCTCCACCGCGACTGACCTGGCGGATTATCTGGTGCGTCGTGGTCTGCCGTTCCGTGACTGCCACGAAATCGTTGGCCACGCGGTGAAGTACGGCGTGGACACTGGCAAGGATCTGGCGGAAATGAGCCTGGAAGAACTGCGTCAGTTCAGCGACCAGATCGAACAGGACGTGTTTGCCGTACTGACCCTGGAAGGCTCGGTGAATGCCCGTGACCATATCGGCGGAACTGCGCCGGCGCAGGTCAAGGCAGCGGTCGTTCGCGGTCAGGCGCTGATCGCCAGCCGCTAACAGCAAAAGCTTCGCGAGCAAGCCCGCTCCCACAGGGGATTTATGTCGGTCACAGATTCTGTGTACAACATAAATCCAAATGTGGGAGCGGGCTTGCTCGCGAAAGCGTCCTTCACAACACTACAAATCTCACTTCTTGGCAGCGATCATCGCCAAAAACGCCGGCATCGCCGCCTCCTTGTCCGCCGCAATCTTCTGCACATGCGGATTCTGTTCAAGCCGCTCCAGCAGCGCCTTCGCCTGCGGCAACTCTGCCAGAAAATCAATCCCGAACAGCTTCTGCCCCACCGCACAGGCCAGCGGCACGCTGTAAAGGAAGTACAAATCCGCGATGCTCAGACTGTCGCCCGCCACATACGGGGCGAATTTGCCGTGGCGGCCGAGCGCCGCAAAGCCCAATAGCAATTCGGTTTTGGTCTTTTCCTTGATCGCCTCCGGCAACGTCATGCCGAAAAACGCTTCGCCATAACAGGCGCGCCCTGGCAGCTCGATATACAACTCGATTTCCTTGGCAATCGCCAACACCTGCGCCCGTTCGAACGGGTCGCGTGACAGCAGCGGTGTACCTTTCTGGGTCTGTTCGAGGTATTCGAGGATGATCGCAGTCTCGTTGATGAACCCGGCATCGACGCCCAGCACCGGCACCTTGCCGCGCGGGCTGATGGCCAGCGAATCCGGGGTCTGCGCGGGATAGAACGCGACCTCTTCGAACGGCAGGCCTTTTTCCAGCAGCGCCAGTTTGACCATGTTGTAGTAGTTGCTGACAGAAAATCCGTAGAGCTTGAGCATCACATAGCCTCCAGGCCGTGCGGGGTGGGCAGTGTCTTTTTATAGATCGGACGGCCGATTCCCGCCAGCAGCATCACGCCGCTGAATGCAGGTAAACTGGCGCCTTTCCTTGAGGAGCCTGCCATGAGCGAGCCGACAGACATCGACAACGACGAAGAAGAGTTCACCGAGAGCACGCTGATCGAAGCGATCGAGAACCAGATCGAAAGCGACAACCCGCCAGCGGCTAAAGCCACGTTCAATAAGCTCACTCTGGTGGGGGTCGAGCGCGAAGAGATCCTCAATCTGATGGCCCATGTGTTGGCTTTCGAGATTGACGCGATGCTCGATGAAGACCGTGCGTTTGATACCCAATGGTATGAAACCGCATTGCGTGCGCTGCCTGAGTTGCCACCCGAAAAGCAGTAACCGCGCAGCTAACCGTGGGAGCGGGCCTGCTCCCACACAATTTGTCACCCATCCATCCAGCCTTCCGCCAGACCCTGACTACACTGGAATCCGCCCCCGGACAAAAACCCTGACGCGCACACTGGACAGTCCGCGCCGGCAGGTTCACCTTAGGGGCGCTGTCGTCCAATTCCTAGAAAGTCTGGAGTCCTTATGTCGCTTACCCCTGAGTTGGTTGCCGAACTGGAAGTCCTTGCACTCTTTCCCCTGGACAGTTCCCAGGAAGGTTTGAAAATTCATCAGACCGCTGCCCCGAAGCACATTGCTGCCGCCCAACGCCTCTTTGAAAAAGAACTCACCGATCAGCCCGATGGCGGTTATCTGACCAGCCTGGGTCGTGATGCCGCGCAAAATGTGCAAACGGTGCTGACCATTCTGAAAGAGCAAGAAACAGCCTGATCCTCCTCGACTTTGCCCACGGGAACTCCTGCCACGGGATTTCCGCGGGCCCACTCTGACACCCAGCGATAGAAACCTGACGTCAAAAAACAAATTCAGCTTAAAAGTCCCGGTGCGCAGAGGCTAAACTGCCGACAATCCGAGACCCTTCACCTCCGAGCCTGCGAGCCGGTTTGAGCTGACATGACGCGCACCCACGAAATCCGCCCCGACCTGGACGAGGGAGTCGACCGCAAGGTACTCAGCCAACTGCGCGCGCGTTTTCTCAAACTCAATGAAGGTCGACTGGGCCGAGCACTGGAAGGCTTGTCGACGCGCCAACAAGGCGTGCTGACGCTGCTGCCACTGTTCTTTCACGTCAATCATCCACTGTTGCCTGGTTATGTCTCGGGCAGTACGCCGGCCGGTCTGTCGAATTACGAGCCGGATGCCAATGCCCTTGCCGAAGCCCAGCGTCTGACCCGCTCGTTCTCCTACAAGCCACGCCACGGCAGCAATCCGCCACGACCGATTCACGGTCTGTTCCTGATGGGCAGCCTCGGCACGCTGGCTCAAGCTGATCAAAGCGATATGGACGTGTGGGTTTGCCACGCGCCGGACCTGAGCGAAAGTGAACTCGCTGAATTGCACAAGAAATGCCAGTTGCTCGAAACCTGGGCGGCGAGCCAGGGCGCCGAGGCGCATTTCTTTCTGATCGATCCGGTGCGTTTCGTCAAAGGCGAACGTGACAGCCAACTCAGTTCGGAAAACTGCGGCACCACCCAGCACTATCTACTGCTGGACGAGTTCTACCGCACCGCGATCTGGCTGGCCGGGCGCACGCCAATCTGGTGGCTGGTGCCGGTCTACGAAGAAAACGCCTACGACCTTTACACCCACACGCTGCTGTCCAAACGTTTCATCCGCGCGGAAGAAACCCTCGACCTCGGACATCTGGCGACGATTCCGCCGGGCGAGTTCATCGGTGCCGGACTATGGCAGTTGTTCAAGGGCATCGAGTCACCCTACAAATCGGTGCTCAAGCTGCTGCTGACCGAGGTCTACGCCAGCGAGCACCCGACAGTGCAGTGTCTGAGTCTGCGCTACAAGCAAGCGGTGTACGCCAACCAGCTCGATCTGGATGAACTGGATCCGTACATGGTCGTGTATCGGCGCATCGAGGAATACCTCACTGCGCGTAAGGAGCCGGAGCGCCTCGAGCTGGTGCGCCGCGCACTGTATCTGAAGGTCAACCGCAAGCTCACCGGCAGCAGTCGCAGCCAAGGCTGGCAGCGCTCGCTGCTCGAACGTTTGGCCAATGAATGGCATTGGGATCAGCGGCAACTGGCGCTGCTCGACAGCCGCAGCCAGTGGAAAGTCCGCCAGGTCAGCGCCGAACGCCGCGCGCTGGTCAATGAGCTGAACTACAGCTATCGCTTCCTGACCCAATTTGCCCGCACCGAACAGACCGTCAGCCTGATCAACAAACGTGATCTCAACGTCCTCGGTCGCAGGCTTTATGCCGCGTTCGAACGCAAGGCTGACAAGGTCGAGTTCATCAACCCCGGCATCGCCCCGGATCTGGCCGAAGACACCCTGACCCTGGTGCAGTCGCGCAACAAGAAGGAGCCGGGGCAAACCCAGTGGGGCCTGTACAACGGCAGCCTGACGGCACTGGAGTGGGAACATTTCGCGCCGATCAAACGCAGCCGCGAGTTGCTCGAACTGCTGACCTGGTGCCATCGCAACGGTGTGATCGACAGCAGCACCCGCCTGGCCCTGCATCCTGGCAACAGCGACTTGAGCGAGTTCGAACTGTTCAACCTGCTCGGCAGCCTGCAACAAAGCATCGCCCTGCCCTTGCCCACCGTTGCCGAAGAGCCGTTGCTGCGCGCTGCGGTGCCGAGCGAGGTGCTGATGCTGGTCAATGTCGGTGTCGACCCGCTCAAGCATCACCGCGACCTGAACATCCTGATGACCACCGAGCGCACCGATTCGCTGAGCTACGCCGGTGTGCGCGAAAATCTGGTGCTGACGCTGGATCAGGTCACGCTCAACAGTTGGAACGAAGTACTGGTCAACCGCTTCGACGGCCCCCACGCCCTGCTCGATTGCCTGCGCGATTACCTCAACAACTTGCCTCGCGGGGCGCTGCAACCTTCGCTGAAGGTGCGCTGCTTCTGCCACAACCGTGCGCAATTCATCGCCCGGCGTGTCGAAGAGGTGGTCGACACTGCGCAGAATTTGCTGCTCAGCGATTTGAATCATCGCTATCTGATCCAGGTGCAACAGCACTATCACGTGCTGGAATTGGTACCGGGCCAGGTCAACCATGTTGCCCTCGCCACCCTGCCGGCATTGCTCGATTACCTCGGCGAAGAACTGGCGCGCTACAGCCCGCTGCATCTTGACCCGATGGCGCTGGAGGATCACGACCTCGCGCTGATCCTGCCGATGGGCCAGCCAGACTGCATTCAGGTGTTCTACCGGATTACCGAGCAGCAGGCCGAACTGTACGTGCTCGATGAATTCAACGCGTTGTGGCAACAGCACTTGCCGTATCACGACGAGCAAAGTCTGCTGGTACCGCTACAGCGCTTCCTGCAATCGATCCAGTACCGGCGCGAAGCGTTGCTGCCGATGGATGCCGCCCCCTCGGCCCGTCTCGAAACTTTGTATTACCAGTTGTTGCCCTCAGGCCCGGGACGGGCGCGACGGGTCGAAGCCCAGCCAGCGCCGCAGACGCCGGTCAACAAACCTTTCTACGACGTGCAGGCGATTGTCGGCAAAGCCGCACCGGAGGAAGTGCAGGTCACCCTGTATTGCAATCAACGGGAATTCAGCGAGCTGGAATATGGCGACCAGCTGTTCAGCGTGGTCGCCCGGCAGATCGTCGAGCAGCGCCGCGAAACCGAACGTTATCGCTGCTACATCACCGACCTGGACCTCTCGAGCCTGCTCGGTGACGGGCAAAGTTCAAGCAATCTGTATCTGCGCTACAAGGCGGATCTGGAGCGCGCCCTGAACGCGGCGCTCGAACAGGTCTAAGGCGGGGTTACTCGCGAAATTCACCGCCGTTGGCTGGCTGCGATTCGACTTCCAGCAAGTTCAGCTTCAGGGTCTTGCCGCCCGGCGCGGGCCAGTCGATGTGCTGACCGACCTTCAGGCCCAGCAGCGCACTGCCGACCGGTGCCAGAATGGAAATCTTGCCTTCGTCGGCGTTGGCATCCTTGGGATACACCAGCGTCAGGTGGTAATCCTTGCCACTGCCCTCTTCGCGGCAGTGCACACGGGAATTCATCGTCACGACATCGGCGGGCACTTCATCGTGGCCGACCACTGTATCGGCGCGGTCCAGTTCGGTTTGCAGCGCAATAACACCCGGCAGCGTGTCATCCAGGCTGTCAATCAGGCGTTCCAGACGTTGCACGTCCAGACGGGTAAGGGTGATGGAAGGTGCGGTCATGATCCGGGCAGACTCCTTTCTTCTGCACACTAAAAAAGCAAAACCCCGCCAAAAAAGACGGGGTTTTCACCGAGCCTCGGTGGGTTGAGGCGTGTTCGGACACTATCACAGCTCAAAAAATATACAAGTCACGCCCTGTTGGCACCGCGTTGCTGTGCCTGGGTAACGATCACTCGCCGCCGCTCATCGTCCGCCGAGCGCCACTCACGAATGTCTTCGACATGCCGGAAACAGCCGAGGCAGACCTTGTGTTCATCCAGCCGGCACACGCCGCTGCACGGCGAAGGCACCGCCGGGCTGACGTTGCTGTAAAGCGGCTTGGGCGGACGAACGGGAGCGGTGTCAGTCACGGAATCACAGACCTTCGAAATCGAATTCGGCGCCGGCCTGTTGCTTGACGATGCGCTCGAGCATTTCACCCAGTTGCTCTTCGCTCTTGTCGCACATCCAGCGTTCGCTTTCTTCGTCGTAGTCGAAGTGGAAACCACCGGACACCGCCGCCAGCCACAGCTGACGCAATGGCTCCTGACGGCTGAAGATCAGCTGCGAGCCGTTTTCGAACTTGACGGTCAGCACGCCGGCCGAACTTTCCAGATCGATGTCCAGGTCGCTCTCGTCAAAGATGTCTTCCAGTTTTTCCTGGGTTTCATCGACCAGATCGTGGAAACGGGCTTCGGACAAACTCATTGCGGCAACCTCAAAAAATGTCTGATCAGGCTCAAGCGCCGAAAGATACGGACGCTTCCGGCCGATTGCAAAGATTAACGACCAAGGACCCGTTGGCCCATACAACGCCGAACCCTGTGGGAGCGAGCCTGCTCGCGAATGGCCGGCACATTCAACACTATTGCTGGCTGACACACCGCATTCGCGAGCAGGCTCGCTCCCACAGGGAATCATGCGCTTCTCGGGAGCCCCGCCGGACGGGTGGGCCATCACATAGGCAAGCTGCCGGGTGGCCGGTATACTCCGGCGCAATTAACGCATTTTCAAGGATTTCGCCATGAAGCGCCTGATCTCTTCCCTTGCTGCGCTCGTCGCGGTTGCCTGCCTTGTTTCGGCCTGCGGTCAAAAAGGCCCGCTGTACCTGCCCGATGACGATCAGGACCCGGCCGAACAAGCCCAGTCTTCGCAAAAGCAGCCGTCCAAAGCACACAAGCACGACGTCTACCAATAAGGGATCGCCATGGACGCTTTTAACTACCGTGGCGGGGAGCTGTTCGCGGAAGGTGTGGCGCTGTCCGCCATCGCCGACCGTTTCGGCACGCCCACCTATGTTTACTCGCGCGCGCACATCCAAGCCCAGTATCGGGCCTACGCCGATGCGCTGGCCGGCATGCCGCATCTGGTCTGCTTCGCGGTCAAAGCCAACTCCAACCTCGGCGTGCTGAATGTCCTGGCCCGCCTCGGCGCCGGTTTCGACATCGTGTCCCGTGGTGAACTGGAACGCGTGCTGGCCGCTGGCGGCAGCGCCGACAAGATCGTGTTCTCCGGTGTCGGCAAGACCCGTGATGACATGCGTCGCGCTTTGGAAGTCGGCGTGCACTGCTTCAACGTCGAGTCCACCGACGAGCTGGAGCGCCTGCAAGTGGTGGCCGCCGAGCTGGGCGTTCGCGCGCCGGTCTCGCTGCGCGTCAACCCCGACGTCGATGCTGGCACCCACCCGTACATTTCCACCGGTCTCAAAGAGAACAAGTTCGGCATCGCCATTGCCGACGCCGAAGACGTGTACGTGCGCGCCGCGCACCTGCCGAATCTGGAAGTGATCGGTGTCGATTGCCACATCGGTTCGCAACTGACTACATTACCGCCGTTCATCGACGCCCTCGACCGCCTGCTGGATCTGGTCGACCGTCTCGGCGATTGCGGCATTCACCTGCGCCACATCGATCTCGGTGGTGGTTTGGGTGTGCGTTATCGCGATGAAGAGCCGCCATTGGCCGCCGACTACATCAAAGCCGTGCGCGAGCGTCTGGACGGTCGCGATCTGGCGCTGGTGTTCGAGCCGGGCCGCTTCATCGTCGCCAACGCTGGCGTGCTGCTGACGCAAGTCGAGTACCTCAAGCACACCGAACACAAAGATTTCGCCATCGTCGACGCGGCGATGAACGACCTGATCCGTCCGGCGCTGTATCAGGCATGGATGGACGTCACCGCGGTCAAACCGCGCGACACCGCTGCGCGTAAATACGACGTGGTCGGCCCGATCTGCGAAACCGGCGACTTCCTCGCCAAGGACCGTGAGCTTGCGCTGGAAGAAGGCGACTTGCTGGCGGTGCATTCGGCCGGCGCCTACGGTTTCGTGATGGCTTCCAACTACAACACCCGCGGCCGTGCCGCCGAGGTGCTGGTGGACGGTGATCAGGTCTTTGAAGTGCGTCGCCGCGAAACCGTGGCCGAGCTGTTTGCCGGCGAAAGCCTGCTGCCGGAGTAACCCATGCTGCTGCGTTTTACCAAAATGCACGGCCTGGGCAACGACTTCATGGTTCTCGACCTGGTCAGCCAGCACGCGCATATTCAACCCAAACACGCCAAGCAATGGGGTGATCGGCACACAGGCATCGGTTTCGACCAGTTGCTGATCGTCGAAGCGCCGAGCAACCCGGAGGTGGATTTCCGTTATCGGATCTTCAACTCCGACGGTTCCGAAGTTGAGCAGTGCGGCAACGGTGCACGCTGCTTCGCGCGTTTCGTGCTCGACAAGCGTCTGACCGCCAAGCGGCAGATTCGCGTCGAGACCAAGGGCGGCATCATCGAACTGGACGTGCGTAACGACGGCCAGATCGGCGTGAACATGGGCGCTCCGCGCCTGGTGCCGGCGGACATTCCGTTCGAAGCACCGGCGCAGGCCACCAGCTATCAGCTGGAAGTCGACGGCACCACGGTCGAACTGGCTGCCGTGTCGATGGGCAACCCACACGCCGTGCTGCGCGTGCAGGACATCAACAGCGCCCCAGTGCATGAACTGGGGCCGAAAATCGAACATCACCCGCGCTTCCCGGCGCGGGTCAATGTCGGTTTCCTCCAGGTCATCGACCGCCACCGCGCGCAATTGCGCGTGTGGGAACGCGGCGCCGGGGAAACCCAGGCCTGCGGCACCGGCGCTTGTGCGGCGGCGGTTGCGGCCATCAGTCAGGGGTGGATGGATTCGCCGCTGTTGATCGACCTGCCCGGCGGGCGTCTGTCCATTGAATGGGCAGGCCCTGGCCAACCGGTGTTGATGACCGGCCCGGCAGTGCGTGTATACGAAGGACAAGTACGTCTTTGAGTGAGCAGAAACCATGACCGATAAGCCTCAGGTACCCGCCCGACAGTCCGACGAATCTGCGTCCGAAAGCCTGGAGGCGGCAGCGGTTGCCGCATACCTTGAGGCTCATCCGGACTTCTTCGTCGAGCATGAAGAACTGCTGCCCGCCTTGCGCATTCCTCACCAGCGCGGTGACACCGTTTCGCTGGTCGAGCGGCAGATGACTATCCTGCGCGACCGCAACATCGAGATGCGTCACCGCCTCTCGCATTTGATGGACGTCGCCCGCGACAACGATCGCCTGTTCGACAAGACTCGTCGCCTGATCCTCGCCCTGATGGACGCCTCCAGCCTGGAAGACGTGGTGATCAGCGTCGAAGACAGTCTGCGTCAGGATTTTCAGGTGCCTTTTGTCAGCCTGATCCTGCTCGGTGACAACCCGGCACCGGTCGGTCGCTGGGTTACCCACGCTGACGCCCAAGTCGCCATCGGCGGCTTGCTCACCGAAGGCAAAAGCGTCAGCGGCAGCCTGCGCGAGCATGAACTGGACTTCCTCTTCGGCGAAGAACAGCGCAAGCAAATCGGCTCTACCGCCGTGGTTGCGGTCAGCCATCAAGGCATCCACGGCATTCTGGCGATCGCCAGCCGTGATCCGCAGCACTACAAGAGTTCGGTCGGTACGCTGTTCTTAAGCTATATCGCCGAAGTCATGGGCCGCGTGCTGCCACGGGTCAACAGCTCCCTGCGCTCGGTACGCTGAACATGGAACGACAACTGGACGCTTACTGCGAACACTTGCGCAGTGAGCGACAGGTGTCGCCGCACACGCTGTCGGCCTACCGCCGCGACCTCGACAAAGTCCTTGGCTGGTGCGTGAAACAGAACATCGGCAGCTGGGCAGCGCTGGATATTCAGCGCCTGCGCAGCCTAATCGCCCGCTTGCATGCGCAGGGACAATCCTCGCGCAGCCTCGCGCGGCTGCTGTCGGCGGTGCGCGGGCTTTATCACTATCTGAATCGCGAAGGTCTTTGCGACCATGATCCGGCCACGGGTCTGGCGCCGCCGAAAGGTGAGCGTCGCCTGCCGAAAACCCTTGATACCGACCGCGCACTGCAACTGCTTGAAGGTGCGGTCGAGGATGACTTTCTGGCGCGGCGTGATCAGGCGATTCTGGAGTTGTTCTACTCCTCCGGCCTGCGCTTGTCGGAGCTGACCGGGCTCAATCTCGATCAGCTCGATCTGGCCGACGGCATGGTTCAGGTGCTCGGCAAGGGCAGCAAGACCCGCCTGCTGCCGGTCGGCAAAAAGGCCCGCGAAGCCCTTGAACAGTGGCTGCCGCTGCGGGCCATGACCAACCCGGCGGACGACGCCGTATTCGTCAGCCAGCAAGGTCGGCGTCTCGGGCCACGGGCGATTCAGGTAAGGGTCAAACTGGCCGGTGAGCGTGAACTGGGGCAGAACCTGCACCCGCACATGCTGCGCCACTCCTTCGCCAGCCACTTGCTGGAGTCCTCGCAAGACCTGCGTGCCGTGCAGGAACTGCTCGGCCACTCGGACATCAAGACCACGCAGATCTACACCCACCTGGACTTCCAGCACCTGGCGGCGGTCTACGACAGCGCCCACCCACGGGCCAAACGCATGAAAGGCGACGATTCATGAGCATCCAGTTGATCACCTTCGACCTCGACGACACCCTGTGGGACACCGCCCCGGTCATCGTCAGCGCCGAAGCGATTTTGCGTGAATGGCTGAGCGAACATGCGCCGAATCTGGGCGCGGTACCGGTCGAGCATTTGTGGGGAATCCGCGAGCGAGTGCTGGCCAATGAGCCGGGACTCAAGCACCGCATCAGCGCGTTGCGTCGGCGGGTGTTGTTCCATGCGCTGGAAGAGGCTGGTTACAGCCATGGCGAGGCGTCGGAACTGGCGGACAAGAGCTTTGAAGTGTTTCTGCATGCGCGGCATCAGATCGAAGTGTTCCCTGAAGTCGAGCCGGTGCTGGAGATTCTTGCCAATCACTACTCGCTTGGCGTAGTCACCAATGGCAATGCCGATGTGCGTCGATTGGGCCTGGCGGACTACTTCAAGTTTGCGTTGTGCGCGGAAGATATCGGCATCGCCAAACCGGATGCCCGGTTGTTCCACGAAGCCTTGCAGCGCGGTGGCGCCACGGCCAAAACCGCCGTACACATCGGTGATCATCCGGGCGATGACATTGCCGGGGCGCAGCAGGCCGGGTTGCGGGCGATCTGGTTCAACCCGACGGGTAAAGCCTGGGAAGCGGATCGCTTGCCGGATGCCGAAATCCGTAGCCTGAGCGACCTGCCAGCGGTGCTCGCACGCTGGAATGCCCCCTCGAACTGATCTACTACCCCCTGTGGGAGCGAGCCTGCTCGCGAAGGCATTCTGTCATTCAATACTGATGTTGACTGACCCACCGCTTTCGCGAGCAGGCTCGCTCCCACAAGGGAATTGCATTTACTTCAGTTGCTTTATTTCACTCATGAAAAAGCCCGCAGCGACGGCGGGCTTTTTCAGCAAGCAAGCGGCACGCCTCAGATAGGGCGGCTGCCGTACTTGTTGTCCGGCTTCTTGGGCGGATCGGCGACCACATTGGCCTCCACTTCCTGCACCTTGCCGCCGCGCGACAGGAACTCTTCCATGGCCTTGGCCAGGGCGTCGCGCTCCTTGTTCTTGGCTTCAATGCTCGGCAAATCGTCTACCGACACCGCAGCCTTGGCTTTGCCTTTGGCAGCCGGGGCCGGCGTATCTTCGCCGCCATCGTCGTCAGCAACGTCTTCCGCTGCTGCTTCCAGGCCTTCCTCGGCCTCGTCTTCGTCGCCTACTTCGAGGTCGTCGTTTTCCAGATCATCGTCGCTCATGTTCTACCTCATGACTTGCGAAAAGCAGATTAGTTATAGACCAGCTTTGGCAACTGTCGAAAGTTGCCGTTAAAAAATCGTTCGCCGCTGCTGACCAGCGGCTATGCCCCTTCACCGTGCAAGGTGGCGAGGACTTTACGGGCTCCGCCATGATCACGGTGCTCGCCCAGATAAACGCGTTGCCAGGTGCCCAGTGCCAACCGACCTGCCGAAACCGGCAGACTGATCTGGCAGCCAAGCACGCTGGCCTTGAAGTGCGCCGGGAGGTCGTCCAGGCCTTCGTCGTTATGCTCATAGCCGTCTGTTCCTTGTGGGATCAGACGATTGAAAAATCGTTCGAAGTCGCGACGAACCGCCGGATCGGCGTTCTCGTTGATGGTCAACGACGCCGAGGTATGCTGCAGCCACAAATGCAACAGACCGACCCGACATGCCTTGAGTTCAGGCAGGCCGGCGAGTAACTCGTCCGTTACCAGATGAAAGCCCCGGGGCCTTGCCCGCAGGGTTATCAGAGTCTGTTGCCACATACAGTTCTCCGCACGTTCGGGGCGCATTCTAGCGCGCTCTGGGAAAAAACAAAGGCCCTAATATTCCTGCAATGATGTAAGCCATTGCCCGCAGAAAAACACCCGTCGTAAACGCGACTAAAGGCGTACGAAAAATCCTTTCAGCAGTGTCTTGAATGACAAACTCCAGACAAAAAAATGCCCGGCGAACCGGGCAAGTTTTTTAGTGCGCGTACTTACAGGTTGTAGCCGCGTTCGTTGTGTTGTGCCAGATCCAGGCCCACCGACTCTTCTTCCTCGGTTACACGCAGACCCATGACGGCGTCCAGAACCTTGAGGATGATGAAGGTGACGATCGCGGTGTAGATCACCGTGAAGCCAACGCCTTTGACCTGAATCCACACTTGCGCGCCGATATCGGTAACGGTGCCGAAACCACCCAAAGCAGGTGCAGCGAACACACCGGTGAGGATTGCGCCGAGGATACCGCCGATACCGTGTACGCCAAATGCGTCGAGGGAATCGTCATAACCGAGTTTGCGTTTCAGGGTGGTGGCGCAGAAGAAGCACACCACGCCCGCCGCCAGACCGATCACCAGTGCGCCCATCGGGCCCACGGTACCGGCAGCCGGAGTGATCGCCACCAGACCGGCAACCACACCCGAGGCGATGCCCAGAGCGCTTGGTTTGCCGTGGGTGACCCACTCCGCGAACATCCAGCCCAGCGCGGCGGCGGCAGTAGCAATCTGAGTGACCAGCATCGCCATACCGGCAGTGCCGTTGGCCGCAGCAGCGGAGCCAGCGTTGAAGCCGAACCAGCCGACCCACAGCATCGCCGCGCCCATCAGGGTATAGCCGAGGTTGTGCGGGGCCATCGGGGTGGTCGGGAAGCCTTTGCGCTTGCCCAATACCAGGCAGGCAATCAGACCGGCCACACCGGCGTTGATGTGCACCACGGTGCCGCCCGCGAAGTCGAGCACGCCCCAGTCCCACATCAGGCCGCCGTTGCCGGACCAGACCATGTGCGCGATCGGTGCATAAACCAGGGTGAACCAGATAGCCATGAAGATCAGCATCGCGGAGAACTTCATCCGCTCGGCGAACGCACCGACGATCAGCGCCGGGGTGATGATCGCGAAGGTCATCTGGAAGGTGATGAACACCGCCTCAGGGAACAGCGCGGCCGGGCCAGTCACGCTCGAAGGCGTGACACCGGCGAGGAACGCCTTGCCCATGCCGCCGAAGAACGAGTTGAAATTGACGACGCCCTGCTCCATGCCGGTGGTGTCGAACGCAATGCTGTAGCCATAAATGACCCACAGGATGCTGATCAGACCGGTAATGGCGAAGCACTGCATCATCACGGAAAGAATGTTTTTCGAGCGAACCATGCCGCCGTAGAACAGCGCCAGGCCGGGGATGGTCATGAACAGCACAAGTGCCGTCGAGGTGAGCATCCAGGCAGTGTCGCCAGAATTGAGGACCGGGGCCGCCACTTCGTCTGCCGCCATAGCAAGGCCGGGCATTACGATAGACAACAGGGCTCCTAGCCCTGCGAATTTACGCAGAGTCATATTGTTTTCTCCTGGGGCGTTGGGGTTTGTGGCGGCGCTTAGATCGCGTCGGTATCGGTTTCGCCGGTACGGATGCGAATCGCCTGTTCCAGATTGACCACGAAGATCTTGCCGTCACCGATCTTGCCGGTGTTGGCCGCTTTGGTTATCGCCTCGATAACCCGATCCAGATCCTTGTCGTCGATGGCCACGTCGATTTTCACCTTGGGCAGAAAATCGACCACATATTCCGCGCCGCGATACAGCTCGGTGTGACCCTTCTGCCGGCCGAAGCCTTTGACTTCAGTAACGGTAATGCCCTGCACGCCGATTTCGGACAGCGACTCGCGCACGTCGTCCAACTTGAACGGCTTGATGATGGCAGTGACTAGCTTCATGAAAACTCTCTCCCGAATTGGTGGACTTGCCCCAGGAAAACAAACCCGACTCAAGTCTAAGCGCAGTGCCTGGCTTTGTAACGCATCGTCGGCCTTGACCGCCCGACTGACGCCAGCTAACCGCATCAGACGAAACTCCCCGTTCCGCCTGCCGCACTGCATTCGTCACAGCGACTGCATCAGTGCATGGGTCACAGGTGACTAAGCAGAAACCTTGCCATCTCGCCAAAACCCACTGATTTCAATCCCTTGGCCGCTGCCGCAGGCGCTCCCGTGCAAAAGGCGTCGCGGATACGCACAACAACGGTGCGTCGCCGTCTGTCCGCTTGCGCGAAAAGCGTGCATCCCTGCCTGCGAGATTGACTATAGACACTGCGTGATACACTGCCGGCCATTGTTTACAGGATACTTCCCATGCTCGCGCCCAAAGACTTCCTCGACGCCCTGAGCGGCACCGCCTCCCGCCTGTTCAGCGGCGACACCCCGCTGCCGAAAGCCGAAATCGAAAGCCAGTTCAAGATGCTGCTGCAGAGCGCCTTCAGCAAACTCGATCTGGTCAGCCGTGAAGAGTTCGATAGTCAGATGGTCGTGCTGGCCCGCACTCGCGCTCGCCTCGAAAGCCTCGAAGCGAAAGTGGCCGAGATGGAAGCAAAGCTGACACCGCCCGCTGAATAATCCGCGCCCCCCGTAGGAGCTGCCGAAGGCTGCGATCTTTTGATCTCCAGCCCTTCAACCATCCCGGCAACGTCCTACACCTGCACCACCGCCGTCCGATTGCGCCGAAAAGTCCAGGTTTCTAAGCTCACCCGATGCTGAATGTTCAGCACCGGGTTTGGCGACCCGAGCAGCTTAAGGCGCACGACAACCATGATGGCGGCTACATTTACCGCCACATCGTTTCATGGCGGTTGTGCGTGGGAGGCCTTCGGGTCTGCCGGGTTCCTTTTGCTCCGGTTCGCCAACCCGCGTACAACTGCCACCCAATCGTTTGGCGACGATTGAGGGCAGCCCCTTAAGCAAGAGGAACTGCTCAATGAATCAAGAAGAGACTTATCTGACCCCGCACATCTTCACCCGCCACAAACTCCCCCTCCACGCCCTCCTGATCCAGAACCAACCCTGGTTCTGCGCCCGAGACCTGAGTCGCCTGCTGCACATCTACCTCAACGAACGCATGCTGCGAAAACTCGACTCAGACCAATACCAAACCCGCAAAACCCTCATCCACAACCAGATCGAAAACACCCTGCTGATCAGCGAATCCGGCATCTATGCCCTCCTCGTCTACCACTACTGCCCCGAATACCGAGCCCTGCGCGAATGGCTCACCCACCAAGTCATCCCCACCCTGCGCGACGCCCAACACCCCACCACAACCGAACGCCCACACCTGAGCCTGCTCAATTGGCCGGACATGACGTTGAGTTTATTGCACTGGAATAACCAGCCGTGGATACGGTTGCAGGATGTGCCGTTGATGGTGGTGGAACGTAAAGAGCCAAAGCGCCCAATAACGGGGCCTTGGTGGAAAAGAGCTTCGCGGATGCTGCAGTCGCTATAAGCCCGCCTGCCTGAGCTGGGCCCTGCGCAAATCATAAGTCGACTGAAGATTCATCCAGAACTCAGGCGTAGTCTTGAGATGAACAGCAAGTCTGATTGCCAGATCTGCGCAGATCCTCAGTTGGCACTTCATAAGCTTTTCGATCTCACTTTCCGGCCAGTTCATGGGCATGGCCAGATCCATGACAGTCATGCCCAACGGCTCCATGAGTTCCTTACTCAGAACCTCGCCCGGATGAATCGGGCGCATACCGTTGCGGATCATTTTTCGTCTCCAGAGGCTGCATTGAGCGGGCAAACTGGAGCATCCGACTCCGCGATACAAGACCGTCGAAACCCTTTCGCCGGCGTCCTACAACTATTAGGGCGCGGCCCTACAAAAATCAGCGTCTGCGCCTGATTCCGTGAGTTGTTCCCTGTGATTACGCTGGTGGCTTTCGCCTGCGCTGGTCGATCCAACAAGTCGAATTGCAGACGAATCACATTGATCGCCAGACACTCTGGTTCTGGATCCCTCTTGTCTGACTTGCTCAAACTCAAAGAAAACACGCTGGTTCAGCATCCAGATGGCGGTTACATCTTCGGCACGATCCCCGATATGCCAAAGTTCGGCTTGCCAGGCGGGAAAATTTATTTGCGAGTAGGTATTCACCGCCGAGCGAATAGCGGTTTTGGCGTAGTACACGTATGGGAAGCCCATAGAGCCGACTTGCTCAAACATGGTTGCCAGACTGTCGATGGGGTAGCAGCGATTGTTGCGAAAATGATCGTCCCGGGAGCGCAAATCTATTGCGAGTTCAAAGAACAGCGATGTGGAAACAGGGTCGCGGTACTGAAGACATCTATGGGAACACTGATTCTTGAACCGCGACACGAGCGCGCCACAGGATTTGGTTACTTCGTGGTGACTTGGTACCCGCAAAAGCGCGCGCATGGCACGTTGGTGGGGCAGATACCACGGGCATCATCCAATCAGAAATAAAAAAGGCGTCCAATGGACGCCTTTTAAGTATTTTTTGAGGAGTAGTCGCAGCGATTCTTTAGCTCCTAGCTTTACGGCCTTGGGTTCAGAATCCGACAGGCTAGCCCGTCGTCACTACTTCAGAGAAACCAGCTTTCTCTGCTGCCAAAAATGCGGGGGAGCTTTTGCTGGTGCCCAGTCCCGACGAATGCGCAGTTGCAGTCCTCGAACGGGATGATCCGTCAATGCCGGGCGAGAGTCAACGCTCCAATTCAGGCAAGCAGTGACAGCCCATCGAGTCTTGATACGTCTTGTAAACCTCTATTTCAGCACTGAAACCCGGCTCAACTACCCTTAAAAAACCCGCAGGAAGCGGCTCCCCGATTCAGCTCAAGGAACGACCATGTCCCTCTCCATCGTCCACAGTCGCGCCCAGATTGGCGTGGATGCTCCCGCTGTCACTGTCGAAGTCCATCTGGCCAACGGCCTGCCGTCGCTGACCATGGTCGGTCTGCCCGAAGCGGCGGTGAAGGAGAGCAAGGATCGGGTGCGCAGCGCGATCATCAATTCCGGGCTGCAGTTTCCGGCGCGGCGGATCACCCTGAATCTGGCGCCGGCGGATCTGCCCAAGGATGGCGGGCGGTTTGATCTGGCGATTGCCTTGGGGATACTGTCGGCGAGTGTGCAGGTGCCGTGTCTGACGCTGGATGAGGTGGAATGCCTCGGTGAGCTGGCGTTATCCGGTGCCGTGCGGCCGGTGCGCGGGGTGTTGCCGGCGGCACTGGCGGCGCGCAAGGCCGGGCGTGCGCTGGTGGTGCCGCGAGCGAATGCCGAGGAGGCGTGTCTGGCTTCAGGGTTGAAGGTGTTTGCGGTGGATCATCTGCTGGAAGCAGTGGCGCATTTCAATGGGCATACGCCAGTGGAACCCTACGTGTCGGATGGTTTGATCCATGCCGCCAGACCCTATCCCGACCTCAACGAAGTGCAAGGGCAAATGGCAGCCAAACGCGCTTTGCTGATTGCGGCGGCAGGCGCGCACAACCTGTTGTTCAGCGGGCCACCGGGAACGGGCAAGACATTGTTGGCCAGTCGATTGCCGGGGTTGCTCCCGCCGTTGTCTGAATGCGAAGCCCTTGAGGTTGCGGCGATTCAATCTGTCGCCAGCGGCGTGCCATTGACCCATTGGCCACAGCGGCCGTTTCGCCAGCCGCACCATTCCGCATCCGGCCCGGCGCTTGTGGGTGGCAGCTCAAAACCGCAACCCGGCGAAATCACCCTCGCCCACCACGGCGTGCTGTTTCTCGATGAACTGCCGGAGTTTGATCGCAAGGTGCTGGAGGTGCTGCGCGAGCCGCTGGAGTCCGGTCATATCGTGATTGCCCGAGCCAAGGACCGCGTGCGCTTTCCTGCGCGCTTCCAACTGGTGGCGGCGATGAATCCGTGTCCCTGTGGATATCTTGGCGAGCCGAGCGGCAAGTGTTCCTGCACGCCGGACATGGTGCAGCGCTATCGCAACAAGCTGTCGGGACCGTTGCTGGATCGGATCGACTTGCACCTGACAGTGGCGCGAGAAGCGACGGCGTTGAACCCGCAGGTAAAGCCGGGAGAAGACAGTGCCAGCGCTGCGGCATTGGTGGCCGAGGCACGCGAACGACAGCAGAAGCGTCAGGGCTGTGCCAATGCGTTTCTCGATCTGCCGGGGTTGAAGCGGCACTGCAAGTTATCCACAGCCGACGAAACCTGGCTGGAGTCCGCCTGTGAGCGACTGACGTTGTCGCTGCGCTCGGCCCATCGTTTGCTCAAAGTCGCCAGAACCCTGGCAGACCTTGAGCAAGTCGATGCAATCAGCCGTGATCACTTGGCCGAAGCGCTGCAATACCGGCCAGCGACACCTTAATGCTCGGTCAGATCAACCAGAGGCGTCTGCCGCACTTCGGTTTCACGCCCGGCCTGAATCTCGCTCACACGCTTCAAGGCGTTATCCACAGCCCCCTTGTCCGCGAGCAGGCTGTAGCTGATCTGGAACTGCTTATGTTCCTTGGGTGCAATGGTCGGCACCAGATTCAGCGGACGCTGATAGCGGCGGTTGTAGGAAAAACTGGTGCCCGGCTCCAGCCCCGTGACATAGCCCTGCCCTTGGGTGTCAGTGTTTTTCCACAGGGAAAACACCGGCAACTGCTGAGTGTTGAAGCCTACGGAGACACCCAGGCTGCCGGCCTTGTTGTGCAAAACGGTCAGGGTTTCGCCTTTGGCGTCGGCATAGGGCACGACGTTGTAGACGGTTTCATCGTAGTCCTTGGTCGGGGCGCGGTAGGTCTGCCAGTCGGGCAAATCGCCTTTGGCCTTGTCGTTGAAAGGCGAGACCTGTTTTACCGGTGCAGCAAAACGGGCGCCCTGTTCGAGGAACGGTGTACTGAAGTTGCTGTGATACAGCGCCTGGTATTCCTTTGGATAATCGCCGTTGTTGGTCAGCGTATCGTTGAGTGCGAAACGCGCGCTGCCGGGCTCAGTGATCAGTTCAGTGACGACCGAGAAATCGACTTTCTTGAACGCTTGCTCTTTCAGCTCGCCGCGCAGGCTGATGGCGTAGGGTGGTTTTTCATCGATGTGCAGCGTGACAGTGCTGGCCGGAATGTTGGCGGCGCGTCCGTGCAGGGTCAGCAGCTCACCATTGTCCATGCCGGGGTGGCCGACCCATTCGTAACCACAGCGGGTCACCAGCTCGTTGAAACCTTCCAGCCAGCCCAGACCGCCACGGCCATTGAGTTCGATGAAGGCCGGATTAACCACATCCTTGACCGGCGAATCCCAACCCATTCGCACGTTGCCAACGGAGGCGTGCAGAACGTTCATGCCACGAGTCGGCACCACCGAGAGTTTCATCGTGCCGTTATCGATGTCGACGATGCTGACGCCTTCCTGCCGCCCACCGTGCAAGGTACGCAGGCTTACCGAGAAGGGTTTGTCGGTTTTCACGCCGAGCTGCTCACTGGTGATGGTCCAGTTCTGCGCGGGTTTGTCAGCGTCGAGGAGGACGTAATCCCAGGCCATGGCATGGGAAGCAGCAGAGAATGCGCCGAGGGCGGCGACGAGTTTGAGCGGGGTCATGGCAGCAGCCTTTATTGGAGTTGTGCCATTTTTATAGCGCTGCGGAAACGTTTCAGCAAGTGTATTAGATCGACAGACCGCATGTTCTGCCGAAGATCTTCAGTGATGCAATCGCGAGCAGGCTCGCTCCCACAGGGGATCCGGATCTTCACAAAATCTGTGATTCGCACCGGACACTGTAGGAGCGAGCCTGCTCGCGATAGCTATTTCAGGCGCACATCAACGAAAGCGATCAACCTCGGAACGCAGATCCGCCGCCAGCTTCTCAAGCTCCTTGGCCGTCACGGCCAGGTTGGAAACCACCTCACGCTGCTCACTGTTGGCCAGCGCAATGCTCTGCAAGTTGCTGCTCAACAACGTCGCGGTGCTGCTCTGCTCCTGCGTCGCCGTGGTGATCGCTGCAAACTGCTGCCCCGCCGAACGGCTCTGCTCGTCGATTCGCGCCAGCGCCGAAGCGACATTGGCGTTACGCGACAGACCTTCCTGCATCAGCACATTGCCCTGTTCCATGGTGCTGATCGCGTTGCCGGTTTCCTGCTGAATGCTCTGGATCATGCCGGAAATTTCATCGGTCGCCTGACGGGTGCGCGAAGCGAGGTTGCGTACCTCGTCGGCCACTACCGCAAAGCCGCGCCCTTGTTCACCGGCGCGGGCCGCTTCGATGGCCGCGTTGAGTGCCAGCAGGTTGGTTTGCTCGGCGATCGAAGTGATCACACTGACGATGCCGCCGATTTCCTGCGAACGCTGGCCGAGGGTGTTGATCACGGTGGCGGTGGTGTTCAGAGCGCCAGCGATTTGCTCAAGCGACGAAGATGCTTCGTCCATCGAGGTGCGACCGATCTGCGTCTGCTGAGCATTTTCCTGTGCCAGGCGCTGGGTGGCCCCCATGTTGTCGGCGATATTCAGCGAGGTCGCACTGAATTCTTCAACCGCACCAGCCATGCTGGTGATCTCGCCAGACTGTTGTTCCATACCCTCATACGCACCGCCGGACAGACCGGACAATGCTTGTGCACGGCTGTTGACCTCTTCCGAAGAGCGGCGGATGTGCTCGACCATGGTCGACAGCGCCTGACTCATCTGATTGAACGCACGGGACAGCTGGCCAATCTCGTCGTTGCTTGTCACGTTCAGGCGCACGCTCAAATCACCGGCGCCCAAGGCTTCGGCCTGACGCACCAGATCACTCAGCGGCGCCAGTTTGCTGCGCAGCAGCCAGACCACCGAACCGACCGCCAGCAACATTGCCAGCAAACTGCCGATCGCCAGTTGAGTGCCGACACTCCAGGTCACCGCCCGGATTTCAGCTTTCGGCATGCTTGCCACGACTGCCCACGGCCCGCCGTCGAATGGCACCGAAACGCTGTAGAAGTCTTCAGCCTTGTCGCTCCAGAACTGGCCTTTGCCAGGGGTTTTGGCCAGGCCGCCGATTACCGTAACCGCCTGATCCAGTGTCTGCACACCCGCCGGAGCCACCAGCCATTTGTTTTGCTCATCCAGCAGCGCCAGCGAACCGGTCTGACCGATGCGGAAGCGCTTGAGGTTGTCGAACTGGGCGTTTTGCGCGTCGGTGTAATCGAAGCCGACAAACAGCACCGCAATCACCTTGCCGCTGCTATCACGCACCGGGGTGTATTGGGTCATATAGGAGCGATCGAACAACAAGGCGCGGCCGACGTAGCTCTGCCCGGCGATCAACTTCCCATAGGCCGGATGCGCGTGATCGAGCAGAGTGCCGATGGCGCGGGTACCGTCCTGCTTGGTCAGGGAGGTGCTGACGCGGACAAAATCTTCGCCGCTGCGCACGAACAGCGTGGCAACGCCCGCCGTCATCTGCTTGAACTCGTCGACTTCCTTGAAGTTGTTGTTCAGCACTTCACTGCCCAAGTGCAGACCCGGTGTCTGGGTCCCGGCGACGGTCACCGGCTCACTCGGGTGAATGCTCAAACCTGCGCTGAAACGCTTCTCGAACAGCCCGCTCAGACGCTGGGTGCTTTCGCGCAGCGTGCCGTGGAAGGTGCTCAATTGGTCTGCGAGCAGACGCGCTTCACTGGCAAGGTGCTCTTCACGGGTAGCAAGGTTGGCCGTATCCAGTGAACGCAAAGCAAAGACTGTACTGCCGCTAATGACTATCGCCAGTATCACGGCGAGCGCGAGGCCCAGCTGCGAGGCGATCCGAGCGCGAGGTTGAGACATGGACAGCTCCTGGCCGAACTTTCCGGTCCTCCTTGACCGCAGCTCGGATAATTTTCTAATAGTGGGGGTGAATCGTGGATACCGGCACGACGGCTCCACATGCACGTATTCGGCGGTAGACCCGAATACTTGAGCGGATAGCAGGGTTATAGCACAGGGCCAGCATTGTGACGGCTCGAACGTTTCAGCTCAAGCGCATGACCGCCGGCAGCACCATGGCGCGGACTTCGCCTTGCAGGAAATCGCTGAGGCGGCGCAAACGTTCACCCCCGGGACGGGTTTTCGGCCACACCAGGTAATAATTAAGTCCACTGGCCACCGCCGTTGGCCAAGGCAGACTCAAGCGACCTTGCGCAACATCCTCGGCGACCATCAACAGGTCACCCATCGACACGCCATAACCGCGGGCCGCCGCGATCATCCCCAACTCGAGTGTATCGAACACCTGCCCGCCCTTGAGCGAGACCTGATCGGCCAACCCCATATGCTCCAGCCAGCTGCGCCAGTCGCGGCGATCCGGGGTGGGATGGAGCAACTCGGCGCACGCCAGACGCGCAACATCCCATGGTTGATCGTTCAGCAGGTTCGGCGCGCCCACCGGGATCAGTTCCTCGGGAAACAGCAGGCTGGCCTCCCAGTCCGGCGGGAAATGGCCGTCGCTGAGCAACACGGCACAGTCGAAGGGCTCATCGTTAAAGTCCACCGAATCGACATCCATCCAGGCACTGGTCAGTTGCACTTCGTTGCCCGGCTGCAAATGGCGGAAGCGACTCAGGCGAGCCAGCAGCCAACGCATGGTCAGGGTCGACGGCGCTTTCATGCGCAGGATGTCGTCTTCGGCGCGCAAGGTATTGCAGGCGCGCTCAAGGGCAGTGAAACCCTCGCGGATGCCGGGCAGTAAAAGGCGCGCCGCTTCGGTCAGCTGCAGGTTGCGGCCGCTGCGGTGAAACAGTCGGCAGGCGAAATGTTCCTCAAGCGTGCGTATGTGCCGACTCACCGCGCTTTGGGTGATCGACAGCTCCTCGGCCGCACGGGTGAACGAGCTGTGCCGCGCCGCTGCTTCAAATGCGCGCAGGGCATACAAAGGAGGAAGACGACGAGACATTGCGAAAGCTCCTACAGCGGGATGCGACCAACTTATCAGAATCTGTTCAGGATGAGTTTTAATCATGCGACCCATCCGTTTTATCCCTTTGTGCATTCCCTGCCAAGCGCCGAGAATCGACGCTCTTCTGTTCCCTCTGTTGATGAGTGGTGATCACCATGCAGCATCCTGTGCGTAACGAACTCAGGGCCATCCTGCGGCTGTCGGGGCCGTTGATTGCTTCACAGTTGGCGCACATGTTGATGGTGCTGACCGACACCCTGATGATGGCGCGCATCAGCCCCGAAGCGCTGGCCGGCGGCGGTCTGGGCGCAGCGAGCTATTCGTTCGTGTCGATTTTCTGCATCGGTGTGATCGCTGCCGTCGGCACGCTGGTGGCGATCCGTCAGGGCGCTGGCGACATCATTGGCGCTGCACGCCTGACCCAGGCTGGTTTGTGGCTGGCGTGGCTGATGGCGCTCGGCGCCGGTTTACTGCTGTGGAATCTGAAACCGCTGTTGTTGCTGTTCGGCCAGACCGAAACCAACGTCATCGCTGCCGGGCAATTTCTGATCGCCCTACCCTTCGCCCTGCCCGGCTATCTGAGCTTCATGGCCCTGCGCGGCTTCACCAGCGCCATTGGCCGGGCAACGCCGGTGATGGTTATCAGCCTCGGCGGCACCGTGGCTAACTTTCTGCTCAATTACGCACTGATCACCGGTATGTTCGGCTTGCCGAAACCGGGGTTGATGGGGATCGGGCTGGTGACGGCAATTGTTGCCAACTGCATGGCGCTGGCGCTGGCCTGGCACATTCGTCGGCATCCGGCCTACGACGCTTATCCGTTGCGCACCGGGCTGTCTCGGCCGAACCGGCAATACCTCAAGGAACTCTGGCGCCTCGGCCTGCCAATTGGCGGCACCTACGCAGTGGAAGTCGGCTTGTTCGCCTTTGCGGCGCTGTGCATGGGCACCATGGGCAGCACGCAAATGGGCGCGCACCAGATCGCTCTGCAGATCGTTTCGGTGGCATTCATGGTGCCCGCCGGTATGTCGTACGCGATCACCATGCGTATCGGCCAGCATTACGGCGCCGGGCAACTGCTCGATGCGCGAATGTCCGGCCGGGTCGGCATCGCCTTCGGCGCGGTGGTCATGCTGGCATTTGCCATGGTGTTCTGGCTGTTGCCGAATCAGTTGGTCGGCTTGTTCCTCGACCATAACGATCCGGCGTTTGCCGAGGTGATCCGCTTGGCCGTGAGCCTGCTGGCCGTAGCGGCGTGGTTCGAGTTGTTCGACGGCACGCAGACCATTGCCATGGGTTGCATCCGTGGACTCAAGGATGCCAAAACCACATTCCTGGTCGGGCTTGCTTGCTATTGGCTGATCGGCGCGCCGGCGGCGTGGTGGATGGCATTCCACCTGAACTGGGGGCCGACGGGGGTCTGGTGGGGGCTGGCGCTGGGGCTGGCGTGTGCGGCAGTGAGTTTGACGCTGGCGTTTGAATGGAAAATGAAGCGGATGATTCGGCGTGAGCCGCAATCGCAAGGCTTCAATATCGCTCAGGCTGAATAAAATTCCCCTGTGGGAGCGGGCTTGCTCGCGAAAGCGGTGGGTCAGGCAGCACATGCTCTGACTGACACGACGTCTTCGCGAGCAAGCCCGCTCCCACATTAGGTTTTGTGTTCAGCTCACAACTTCGAGGGCTGGCTGCTGGCTAGAACCGAAGGTTAGATATTCAACCAATTCCGCCAACGGCAACGGCCGGCTGATCAGATACCCCTGCACCTGATCGCATCCAAACCCGCGCAGCAGTTCCAGCTGCTCCGGAGTTTCCACCCCTTCGGCCACCACTTCCAGGTGCAGGTTGTGCGCGAGGTTGATCATCGCGTGCACCAGTTTGCGATTCTCTTCGCGTTGCTCCATACCGCCGACGAAGCTCTTGTCGATTTTCAGCAAGGTGATCGGCAGGCTGTTGAGGTGCACGAACGACGAGAACCCGGTACCAAAGTCATCCAGCGAGAAACGCACGCCGAGGCGACCGAGGGCGTCCATGGTCTGTTTGACCAGATCGCTGCGGCGCATCACGGCCGTTTCGGTGAGTTCAAACTCCAGCCACTGCGCCTCGACGCCGCGTTCGGCAATCAACCGACTGAGCGTCGGCAGCAACTGGCTGTCCTGAAACTGGCGGAACGACAGGTTGATTGCCATGTGCAGCGCCGGCAGACCTCGCTCGCGCAGCGCCTGCATGTCGCGCAGGGCACGGGAAATCACCCAGTAGCCTAGCGGCACGATCAAACCGCTCTGCTCGGCCAGTGGCACGAACTCACTCGGCGGCAGCAGCCCGCGTTCGCCATGGCGCCAGCGTACCAAGGCTTCGAGGCCGACGATCTGGCCGTCCTCAAGATTCAGCCGTGGCTGGTAGTGCAGTTCCAGTTCATCGCGACGCAAGGCCCGGCGCAGCTCGCTTTCGAGGTCGGCCATGCTCCGCGCGTTGCGGTTGATGCGTTCGTTGAAGATATGAAAAGTGCAGCCCTGCGTGCTTTTCGCTTGTTGCATGGCAATGTGCGCATGCCACATCAGCGGATCGGCGCCGCCCTGTGCGCGGGCATGGGCGATGCCAAGGCTCGAACCAATCAACAGGCTTTCGCCATCGACCCAGTAAGGTTCGGCCAAGGCCTCGGTGATGCGTTCGGCCATCCACTCGGCGCGTTGCGGTGCACGGCGGGTGTCGATCAGCAAGGCGAATTCGTCGCTGCCCAGCCGCGCCAGTTGATCACCGGCCTCCAACTGACTTTTCAGCCGTGCGACGACTTGCAGAATCAAGCGATCGCCGGCCTGATGGCCGAGGGCGTCGTTGGCATGGCGGAAGTTATCGAGATCAAGATGCCCGAGGGCCAGGCCACGGCCGTCGTTTTCCGCGAGGCGCGCCGCCAGCAAGGTCTGGAAACCCTGGCGGTTGGCGATGCCGGTGAGCGGATCCTGTTCGGCGAGGCGTTGCAGGGTGTTTTCCAGCACGCCACGTTCGCGCACGTGGCGCAGGCAACGGCGCAGCATGCCGGCGTCGAGGGCATCGAACACCAGCCAGTCGCTGACACCAACGGGCGCGGTGGCCGGCTCGTGATCCAGCAGCAATACCGTTGGCAGGCTGCAACGGCCCGGGGCCGGTTGCAACGCCGGAAGGGTCAACAGCACCGCGTGGCGGTTGTCTTCGAACAAACTGCTGACCGACTCCCAGCTCGGCGCGCTGATCAGCACCGCCGCGCTCCCCATCGGAGCCAGACACTCGCGCAATAACGCTGTCCACGCTGGCTCTTCGGCCAGTAGCAGCAAACGCAAGGGTTCGACAGGCGTAGACAAGCTAGCTCCCTAGACTCTGCAATGATGTGGGCGGGGCATTATGCCGTTGCGCCCTTCAATGACCAAATGACAATGGTTATCAGAACGTTATTTTGTGTCACGAATGAGAACATTAGCCGCAAAATCTCCGCGCATCCTGCGTGAAAGTAACAAAACCGGCAAATTTGAATCGCGTGGTACGTCACAAGTCGGACAGACCAGCACAAATCGCTGAGCCTGTTAAAATGCCGGCCCATTTCGTCAACGACTCCCGAATTTTCGTATGTCCCGACTCAATCCCCGGCAGCAAGAAGCCGTGAACTACGTCGGCGGCCCTCTATTGGTGCTCGCCGGTGCTGGCTCCGGCAAGACCAGCGTGATCACGCGCAAAATCGCGCACCTGATCCAGAACTGCGGCATCCGCGCCCAGTACATCGTCGCCATGACCTTCACCAACAAGGCTGCGCGCGAGATGAAGGAACGGGTCGGCACCCTGCTGCGTGCCGGCGAAGGTCGCGGCCTGACGGTCTGCACCTTCCACAACCTGGGCCTGAACATCATCCGCAAGGAACATGCGCGGTTGGGCTACAAACCCGGTTTCTCGATTTTCGACGAGACCGACGTGAAGTCCTTGATGACCGACATCATGCAAAAGGAATATGCGGGCGACGACGGCGTCGACGAGATCAAGAACATGATCGGCGCCTGGAAAAACGACCTGATCCTGCCGCCGCAGGCGCTGGAAAACGCGCGTAACCCGAAAGAGCAGACCGCCGCCATCGTCTACACCCACTATCAGCGCACGCTCAAGGCGTTCAACGCGGTGGACTTCGACGACCTGATCCTGCTGCCGGTAAAACTCTTCGAAGAGCACGCCGACATTCTCGAAAAGTGGCAGAACAAGGTTCGCTATCTGCTCGTCGACGAATACCAGGACACCAACGCCAGCCAGTACCTGCTGGTAAAGATGCTGATCGGCAAGCGCAACCAGTTCACCGTAGTAGGCGACGACGACCAGTCGATCTACGCCTGGCGCGGCGCACGGCCGGAAAACCTGATGCTGCTCAAGGACGACTATCCGTCCTTGAAAGTGGTGATGCTCGAGCAGAACTACCGCTCCACCAGCCGCATCCTGCGTTGCGCCAACGTGCTGATCTCGAACAACCCGCACGAATTCGAGAAGCAGCTGTGGAGTGAGATGGGCCACGGCGATGAGATCCGCGTGATCCGCTGCCGCAACGAGGACGCCGAAGCCGAGCGCGTGGCCATGGAAATCCTCAGCCTGCACTTGCGCACCGACCGCCCGTACAGCGATTTCGCGATCCTCTATCGCGGTAACTACCAGGCCAAGCTGATCGAGCTGAAACTGCAGCACCACCAGGTGCCGTATCGCCTGAGCGGCGGCAACAGCTTCTTCGGCCGTCAGGAAGTGAAGGACCTGATGGCCTACTTCCGCCTGATCGTGAACCCGGACGACGACAACGCCTTCCTGCGGGTGATCAACGTGCCGCGCCGTGAAATCGGCTCGACCACCCTGGAAAAACTTGGCAACTACGCCACCGAACGCAAGATCTCGATGTACGCCGCCACCGACGAAATCGGCCTGGGCGAGCATCTGGACAGCCGCTTCACCGATCGCCTGTCGCGCTTCAAGCGCTTCATGGACAAGGTCCGCGAGCAGTGTGCCGGCGAAGACCCGATCTCGGCGCTGCGCAGCATGGTCATGGACATCGACTACGAGAACTGGCTGCGCACCAACAGCTCCAGCGACAAGGCTGCCGATTACCGGATGAGTAACGTCTGGTTCCTGATTGAAGCGTTGAAAAACACCCTCGAGAAGGACGAAGAAGGCGAAATGACCGTCGAGGACGCCATCGGCAAACTGGTCCTGCGCGACATGCTGGAACGTCAGCAGGAAGAAGAGGACGGCGCCGAAGGCGTGCAGATGATGACGCTGCATGCGTCCAAGGGTCTGGAGTTCCCATACGTGTTCATCATGGGCATGGAAGAGGAAATCCTCCCGCACCGCTCCAGCATCGAAGCCGACACCATCGAAGAAGAACGCCGCCTGGCCTACGTGGGCATTACCCGCGCGCGTCAGACCCTGGCCTTCACCTTCGCCGCCAAGCGCAAGCAGTACGGCGAGATCATCGATTGCGCGCCGAGCCGCTTCCTCGATGAGCTGCCGCCGGACGATCTGGCGTGGGAAGGCAACGACGACACACCGACCGAAGTCAAAGCCGTGCGCGGCAACAGCGCATTGGCTGATATACGCGCGATGTTAAAGCGCTAGAATTGACCACTTTTTTTAAAGCTTAGGGCGCACAAGCGCCGAACGAGGACAGCTTCATGGAAGCATTGCACCAGAAAATCCGCGAACAAGGCATCGTGCTTTCCGACCAGGTCCTGAAGGTCGACGCCTTCCTGAACCACCAGATCGACCCGGCCCTGATGAAGCTGATCGGCGACGAATTCGCCTCGCTGTTCAAGGATTCGGGCATCACCAAGATCGTCACTATCGAAGCCTCGGGCATTGCCCCGGCGATCATGACCGGTCTGAACCTCGGCGTGCCGGTGATCTTCGCCCGCAAACAACAGTCCCTGACCCTGACCGAAAACCTGCTGTCGGCGACCGTTTATTCGTTCACCAAAAAGACCGAAAGCACCGTGGCCATCTCCCCGCGTCACCTGACCAGCAGCGACCGCGTGCTGATCATCGATGACTTCCTGGCCAACGGTAAGGCGTCCCAGGCGCTGATCTCGATCATCAAACAGGCTGGCGCCACCGTTGCCGGCCTGGGCATCGTGATCGAGAAGTCGTTCCAGGGCGGCCGTGCCGAGCTGGATTCGCAGGGTTATCGCGTTGAATCGCTGGCCCGCGTTAAATCGCTGAAGGATGGCGTTGTAACCTTCATCGAATAATCCAGCAATACCGCATTACCCCTGTGGGAGCGAGCCTGCTCGCGAATGCTTAGGGTCAGTCGACATTTTGGTTGACTGATACACCGCTTTCGCGAGCAGGCTCGCTCCCACAGTGGGTTTTGCGATGGGCAGTTATTGAGTGGTGGCTTTGAGGCCGGTGAGGAGCAGGCGCTGGAACAGGTCTTCTTTCAGGCCTTCCGGGTTTGTAAGTTGCATGCGCTCAAGGTGCTCGGGATATAGCGAAGGCTCCGGCGCATCCAGCGCTGCCTTGCCCAACTCCAGAATCTCGCTCAGCTTGAATTTGCTCTTCAGCCAGTTCAGCGCCCGCAGCAGATCCCTTTCGATCGCCGTGAAATCACAGCCCAACGGATATTCCGGAAACAGGTTCGGATGTCGCGCGGCAATCGCCTGCAAGCGTTGCGGCGTGTTCTCGGCAAAACGCGGATCGATGCGGAAATCCTTCGGCAGCTTGCCGACCTTCTGCGCCTGTTCGATCAATCCCGGCTGGAAGCGTGAATCGCTGATATTCAACAATGCCTCGATCACCGCCGCGTCGGTTTTGCCGCGCAGATCGGCGATGCCGTACTCGGTAACGACGATATCGCGCAGATGCCGTGGAATCGTGCAGTGGCCATATTCCCAGACGATGTTGGAACTGACGTCACCACCGGATTCGCGCCAGCTTCTCAGGATCAAAATCGAACGCGCATCGTGCAACGCATGCCCCTGCGCCACGAAGTTGTACTGTCCGCCGACACCGCTTAGCACTCGTCCGTCTTCGAGTTGATCGGCCACGCCCGCGCCAAGCAAAGTCATGGTGAACACTGTGTTGATGAAGCGCGCATCGAGGCGCTGCAAACGCTTGAGTTCTTCCTGCCCATACAACTCGTTGATGTAGCTGATGCGGGTCATGTTGAATTCGAGGCGCTTGCTTTGCGTCATTTCGTGCAGACGCGCGTAGAAACTGCGCGGCCCAAGGAAGAACCCGCCGTGCACCGAGATGCCGTCAGTCTGCGCCGCCTCGTCGAGGGTGCCGGCGTTGGCTTGTTCCTGGGTGGGCACATCGGGATAGACCTTGCGCCGAATAATCCCCGCATCCGCTAACACCAGCAGGCCGTTGACGAACATTTCGCTGCAGCCGTACAGACCTTTGGCAAACGGCCCGGTGCCGCCCTCGCGATCGATCAACTGCGCCCACTGGCTGAGGTTGATGTCACTGAGCAACGCTTGATAACCGGCGTTATCGGCTTGGCGTGCAAGTAACGCGGCGGTCAGCGCATCGCCCATCGAGCCGATGCCGATCTGCAACGTGCCGCCATCACGCACCAAGGTGCTGGCGTGCAGACCGATGAAATGGTCCTGAAACCCCACCGGCATGTTCGGTGTGGAAAACAGCGTGCTGCTGTCCTTCGCGTCGATCAGCAGGTCGAAGGTGTCGATATCGACCTCGGCATCGCCGGGCATGTACGGCAGATCGCTGTGTACCTGACCGACCAGCAGAATGGTTTCCCCGGCGGCGCGGCGCTTGGCGATCATCGGCAACAGGTCGAGGGTGATGTCCGGGTTGCAGCTCAGGCTCAGGCGGTCAGGATGTTCGCTGCTGCTGGCGAGCAGTTGCGCCACCAGGTTCAGGCCGGCGGCGTTGATGTCGCGGGCGGCGTGGCTGTAATTGCTGCTGACGTAATTCTGCTGGGCCGGCGCGCTGTTGAGCAGGCTGCCGGGCTGCATGAAGAACTGCTGGACGCGGATATTGGCCGGCAGACTGTCACGTTGCAGGTCGGCGAGAAAATCGAACTCCGGGTAATCGCCGAAAACGCGCTCGACGAAAGGCTCGATAAAGCGTTTCTGCAAACCGTCGCCAAGATTCGGCCGGCCAAGGCACAGGGCGGTGTAGATCGTCAGTTGCCGCTCGGGCAGCCCTTTGACTCGCCGGTACAGCGCGTTGACGAAGTGATTGGGTTTGCCCAACCCCAGCGGCAAGCCCATGTGGATATGCGCCGGCAACCGCGCGAGCACGTCGTCCACTGCCTGTTCGATCGAACACAACTGCACCATCTGAAGCCTCCTGCCCGTTCCGTGAATAGAGGTAGACCGAGCTTGCCTCGACTTTGCTGCAAAGGACAGCCCAAGGCTTGAATCGCAGGCACAAAAAAACCGTCCGAAGACGGTTTTTTTCATCAGAAACGCGGCTTATTTCAGGCCGGACATCTTCTCGATCGCGCCTTTCAGGTCGGCATCGGTGCAATCGGCGCAGGTGCCTTTTGGCGGCATCGCATTGATGCCGGTGATGGCCTTGGCCAGGATGCCGTCGAGGCCGCCCTGGTGATCGGCACGCTCTTTCCACGCTGCGGTGTCACCAATCTTCGGCGCACCCAACAGGCCGGAGCCATGGCAAGCGTTGCAATGTTTGGCAATGATTGAGTCTGGAGTCTTGGCATCACCACCGCCAGCAGTTGCAGCCACTTCCATTCCCTTGCATTCCTGACCCTGGACACACACCTGGCCAACAGGCTCGAGGCGCTTGGCGATGTCGTCATTCGTCGCAGCTTGAGCGCTGACAGCCCAGAGGGCCAGTACGGTTGCTGGTGCAGCCAGCATTTTCATAATTAGGTTCACGCGTTCACCCTCAATGGTGGCTATTCACGCCTGCGGCCACGGTTCGCAGGCGGGCGCAAGTATAGCGGGTAGCCCGCCACACTGAAACAACCCCATAGTCGAAGGGGTTATACCGCACGGTAGATAAACTGTCCGAACGCCTTCGCCGTCATGGCCTGGCGCCTCTATCTTTAAAAATTCGCTGGTGTTGCTGCGCTGATTAGTCGCGCAGGTAAATCGAACGGATTACGGAAACGATGCGGCTTGGTACTTTCAAAATAGTAGCTATCGCCAGCTTCGAGAATAAAAGTTTCCAGGCCCACCACCAATTCCAGACGACCTTCGACCAGAATCCCGGTTTCCTCGCCCTCGTGGGTGAGCATTTCTTCGCCGGTGTCGGCGCCCGGTGGGTAGATTTCGTTGAGGAAGGCGATAGCGCGGCTGGGGTGCGCGCGCCCGACCAGCTTCATGGTCACGGCGCCGTCGGAAATGTCGATCAGCTCGTTGGCCTTGTAGACAATCTGGGTCGGTATTTCCTGGAGTATTTCTTCGGAAAAGAACTCGACCATGGACATGGGAATGCCGCCAAGCACCTTCCTCAGCGAACTGATCGAAGGGCTGACGCTGTTCTTTTCGATCATCGAAATGGTGCTGTTGGTGACGCCCGCGCGCTTGGCGAGTTCACGCTGGGAAAGCCCTTTGAGCTTGCGGATCGATTGCAGTCGTTCACCGACGTCCAAGGCGGGAGCCTCCTGATGTTGTAAGAATATTGAGCGTTATCATGGCGACAGCGTTCAGTATTTACAACACGTGGGCTCCGCAGCGGCTTCAACCCTCGGAATAGAGCCTTGGCACTCGATGCAGGTTGCAGAAGATCTGGTAGGGAATGGTGTCAGCCCACTTCGCCACTTCGCTGGCGAGGATATTTTTGCCCCACAACTCGACAGTCGAACCCAGGCCCGCTTCAGGCACATCGGTAAGGTCGATACACAGCATGTCCATCGACACGCGGCCGATGATGCGACTGCGTTGGCCGGCCACCAGCACTGGCGTGCCGGTCGGTGCCTGACGCGGATAGCCGTCGGCGTAACCCATGGCAACCACGCCGATGCGCATCGGCTTGTCGGTGATGAATCTGGCGCCGTAACCCACCGGTTCGCCAGCAGGCAACTCACGCACGCAGATCACTTTCGATTCCAGCGTCATCACCGGTCGCAGGCGCTCCGCCACCGCGTTGGATTCTTCGAACGGCGTCGCGCCATAAAGCATGATGCCCGGGCGTACCCAGTCGCTGTGGATCTGCGGCCAACCGAGCACGGCCGGCGAATTGCGCAGGCTGACTTCGGCCGCCAGGCCCTGACGCGCGGTTTCAAATACTGCGACCTGATCGGCGCTGCTCTGTTCGTGCAACTCATCGGCGCGGGCGAAGTGGCTCATCAGCACGATCTTCGCCACTTTGCCGCTGGCCAGCAGCCGTTGATAGGCCGCCTGGTAATCCTTCGGATGCAGACCGACGCGGTGCATGCCGGAGTCGAGCTTCAGCCACACGGTGATCGGTTTGCTCAGCCCTGCCTGCTCGATCGCTTCGAGCTGCCACAGCGAATGCACCACACACCAGAAATCATGCTCGACGATCAGCGCGAGCTCATTGGCCTCGAAAATCCCTTCAAGCAACAACACCGGGGCACGAATGCCGGCGGCGCGCAGCTCCAGCGCCTCTTCGATACAAGCAACCGCAAAGCCGTCGGCCTCAGCTTCCAGTGCCTGGGCGCAGCGCACCGCGCCATGGCCATAGGCATCGGCCTTGATCACCGCAAGCGCCTTGGCGCCGGTGACTTCGCGGGCAATTCGGTAGTTGTGGCGCAGGGCTTCTAGGTCGATCAGGGCACGGGCAGGACGCATGGCAGCAGACTTCTTGGCGGTCATGGGAAGAAAAACCGGCGCTGGCTGACGGCGTGAACCGCCAACAGCACCGGGAGAGGGATCTTTACTACGTGTTACGGCAGCGCAGCGACGATGGAGATCTCGACCAGGATGCTCGGCTTGGCCATCTTCGCTTCGACGGTGGCACGGGCCGGGGCAGCGCCTTTGGGCAGCCATTGGTCCCACACCGAATTCATCCCTGCAAAGTGCGCCTCGATGTCATTCAGGTAGATCGTTGCCGACAGCAGATGCTGTTTGTCGGTCCCGGCCAGATCGAGCAAGCGCTCGATATTGGCGAGTACCTCGCGGGTCTGCTGTTCAATCCCGGCGTCGAAGTCGTCGCCGACCTGCCCGGCCAGATACACGGTGCCGTTGTGGCTGACGATCTGACTCATGCGCTCATTGGTGAGCTGGCGCTGGATTGCCATGTTTTGCGGACTCCTGTGGCTTGTTGCCGTAACGGGAAATATCGAGGCCTTCAGCACTGATCTGCGGCTTTTTCTTCGCCATCAGATCGGCCAGCAAACGACCGGAACCACACGCCATGGTCCAACCGAGCGTGCCGTGACCGGTGTTGAGGAACAGGTTCTTGAACGGCGTGGCGCCAACGATCGGCGTGCCGTCCGGCGTAGTCGGACGCAGGCCGGTCCAGAAGCTTGCCTCGGCCAGATTGCCGCCCTGAGGATAAAGGTCGTTGACGATCATCTCCAGGGTTTCGCGTCGACGCGGGTTCAGCGACAGGTCAAAACCGGCGATCTCGGCCATGCCGCCGACGCGGATGCGGTTGTCGAAACGGGTGATCGCGACCTTGTAGGTCTCGTCGAGAATGGTCGAAGTCGGGGCCATCGCCGGGTTGGTGATCGGCACAGTCAGCGAGTAGCCCTTGAGCGGGTACACCGGGGCCTTGATGCCCAGCGGCTTGAGCAGTTGGGGCGAGTAGCTGCCGAGGGCCAGCACGTAGCGGTCGGCGGTCTCCAGCTTGCCGTCGATCCACACGCCGTTGATGCGATCACCGGCGAAGTCGAGCTTCTGGATGTCCTGGCCGAAACGGAATTCCACGCCCAGTTTCACCGCCATTTCGGCGAGACGGGTGGTGAAGATCTGGCAGTCGCCGGTCTGGTCGTTCGGCAGGCGCAGGGCACCGGCGAGAATGTCGGTCACGCCAGCCAGGGCTGGCTCGACGCGGGCGATGCCGGCGCGGTCGAGGACTTCAAACGGCACGCCGGATTCCTTCAGGACGGCGATGTCCTTGGCGGCGTTATCCAGTTGCGCCTGAGTGCGGAACAACTGAGTGGTACCGAGGCTGCGGCCTTCGTAGGCGATACCGGTTTCGGCGCGCAGTTCGTCGAGGCAGTCGCGGCTGTACTCGGACAGACGCACCATGCGCTCCTTGTTCACCGCATAACGGCTGGCGGTGCAGTTGCGCAGCATCTGCGCCATCCACAGGTACTGGTCGATGTCGGCGGTAGCTTTGATCGCGAGAGGGGCGTGGCGTTGCAGCAGCCACTTGATCGCCTTCAGCGGCACGCCCGGCGCAGCCCACGGCGAGGCATAGCCCGGCGAGACCTGGCCGGCGTTGGCGAAACTGGTCTCCATGGCCGCAGCTGGCTGCCGGTCGACCACCACCACTTCAAACCCGGCACGGGCCAGATAGTAAGCACTGGCGGTACCGATGACGCCGCTACCCAAGACCATTACGCGCATGTTGTATCCCTCATCGCGGCGGTGCCGCGTACGTCTGTTGTTAGAGCAATGATGCGCGCAGTGTAAAAAATAAATGCCAGTGCTTTTCACTATATAAGCGCCTATATTTGGCGACAATTCTCGGCAAAAACCCTTTTCACGGAGGCGCATCCCCTATGCGTACCAACACTCAGACCAAACGTGAGCTGGACAAGATCGACCGCAACATCTTGCGGATCCTGCAGGCGGACGGGCGGATTTCCTTCACCGAACTCGGGGAGAAAGTCGGCCTCTCCACCACGCCGTGTACCGAGCGGGTACGCAGGCTCGAGCGAGAGGGGATCATCATGGGCTACAACGCCCGTCTCAATCCGCAGCACTTGAAGGGTAGTCTCTTGGTATTTGTCGAGATCAGCCTCGACTACAAATCCGGCGACACTTTCGAAGAGTTCCGACGCGCGGTGCTGAAACTGCCGCATGTGCTGGAGTGCCATCTGGTGTCAGGGGATTTCGACTATCTGGTGAAGGCGCGGATTTCCGAGATGGCCTCGTACCGCAAGCTGCTGGGCGACATTCTGTTGAAACTGCCGCATGTGCGTGAGTCGAAGAGTTATATCGTGATGGAAGAGGTAAAAGAGAGCCTCTGCCTGCCGATTCCGGATTGATATTTGTGCTGTCTGAGCGGGCCTCTTCGCGAGCAAGCCCGCTCCCACATTTGGAATGCATTCACCTGTGGGAGCGGGCTTGCTCGCGAAGGCGTCGACTCGATTCCGGGTGAAGCCGTTAAACCAACACCTGCCGATTTGCCGCCATGTACTCGAAAATCTGCTTCTCCACCTTCGGATGAATCAGCTCCACCGGCCCCCGCCCATTCGGGCAAGGCAAGGTCTTCGTCGTCCCGAACAGCCGGCAGATCAGCGGCCGCTCGCCATACACCGTGCAGCCATTGGGCCCCAGGTGCACACAGTTCAGCTCTTCCATCGCCGCGTCCTGCTCGGCGCGGGTCTTGCGCGGCAGGCGCGCCATCTCTTCGGGCGAGGTGGTCACCGGCCCGCAGCAGTCGTGACAGCCCGGCACACAGTCGAACGTGGGGATCTGCTGGCGCAGGGTGCGGATTTTCTCGCTGTTGCAGCTCATCGAAGCGGTGACCAAGGTGAAATAGGCCGCAATTGTGCCGCAAAAGCCAAGATCCAGACACCGCAGACCGACCAGTGTTGCCCGAGTTCGCGCGTGCGGCTTATCCTCCGTCAAATTTTCTCGACACTTAGCCGTTGGATGACGCCCATGACTGCCCGCGCCCAAACCACCGCGAGCCAACCTCACGTTGCCTCTTACTACGCCGCCAGCAGCTTGCCGCAGCCCGACCACCCGGCACTGCAAGGTGAAGTGATTGCCGACGTGTGCGTGGTTGGCGGCGGGTTCTCGGGGCTGAACACTGCGCTGGAACTGGCCGAGCGCGGTCTCAGCGTGGTGTTGCTGGAAGCGCACAAGATCGGTTGGGGCGCCAGCGGGCGTAATGGTGGGCAGTTGATTCGTGGGGTCGGTCATGGCCTCGATCAATTCACCCATGTAATCGGCGCCGACGGCGTGCGGCAGATGAAACTCATGGGCCTGGAGGCCGTGGAAATCGTTCGCCAACGCATCGAGCGATTCCAGATTGCCTGCGATCTGACCTGGGGCTATTGCGACCTCGCCAACAAACCTACGGACCTTGAAGGGTTTGCCGAAGATGCCGAAGAACTGCGCGGCCTCGGTTACCGCTACGAAACCCGCTTGCTGCAAGCCAATGAAATGCACACCGTGGTCGGCTCCAAACGCTACGTCGGCGGGCTGATCGACATGGGCTCCGGGCATCTGCATCCGTTGAATCTCGCCTTGGGTGAAGCGGCGGCTGCGCAGCAATTGGGGGTGAAACTGTTCGAGCATTCGGCAGTGACGCGTATCGATTACGGCCCCGAGGTGAAGATTCATACCGCGCAAGGCTCAGTGCGCGCCAAGACCCTGGTGCTGGGCTGCAACGCCTACCTCAATGACCTCAACCCGCAACTCAGCGGCAAGGTGCTGCCGGCGGGTAGCTACATAATTGCTACCGAGCCTTTGAGCGAAGAACAGGCGCACAACCTGTTGCCGCAGAACATGGCGGTCTGCGACCAACGGGTGGCGCTGGATTACTACCGGCTCTCGGCGGATCGACGTTTGCTGTTCGGTGGCGCCTGCCATTATTCGGGGCGCGATCCAAAGGACATCGCGGCGTACATGCAGCCGAAGATGCTTGAAGTCTTTCCGCAACTGGCTGGGGTGAACATCGATTATCAGTGGGGCGGGATGATCGGCATCGGCGCCAACCGTCTGCCACAGATTGGCCGGCTCGATGATCAGCCGAATGTGTATTACGCCCAGGCGTATTCCGGCCACGGAGTAAATGCCACGCACCTGGCGGGCCAGTTGCTCGCAGAAGCGATCAGCGGCCAGCACAGGGGCGGGTTTGATCTGTTTGCCAAAGTGCCACACATCACCTTCCCGGGCGGCAAGCATTTGCGCTCGCCATTGTTGGCGTTGGGGATGTTGTGGCATCGACTTAAAGAGTTGGTCTGATCGATTTACAGTGCCCTTGAGGCCGCCATCGCTGGCAAGCCAGCTCCCACAGTGTTTGGGTGAACACCGATATTGTGAACATCCACGATAGCTGTGGGAGCTGGCTTGCCAGCAATGAGGCCCGAAAGAACACTACAGATCTCAGATCCGCCAGAACGGCTTCAACCCCTCCTCCTGTGCCTGCTCGCGGGTCAGCCCGACATCCTTGAGTTGCTCCGGCGTGAGGCTCAGCAATGCCTTGCGCGTGTGCAGACGATGCCAGAACAGGCCCCAGCGACTGAGGTCGGACGGCGCGTTGCGCATGGCCGCATTCCACGCACTGTCCTCCTGTCCCGCCGCCAGTTCCTGACTGTGTAACGTCAGCCGCACATCGCTCAAGCCGTTCATTTTTATCGCTCCTGTTTACTTGGGTAGCCAGAGATTCCATGATGCGCGGGTCGGCAAAAGCATTACAGATTCAACCAACCTGTATTAACTCCATACAGATTTGCTGTTAATGCCACTGAATTGTCGATTTACCCCGCATCTGTACTGGTTTTTCGAATCATCAGCATCGAGGCAGTGCCATGACGCTTTATGTGAACCTCGCCGAACTGCTCGGCACGCGCATCGAACAAGGCTTCTATCGTCCAGGTGACAGACTGCCGTCGGTGCGTGCCTTGAGCGTAGAACATGGTGTCAGTCTCAGCACGGTGCAGCAGGCCTATCGCATGCTGGAAGACAGCGGGCTGGCCACGCCGAAGCCCAAGTCCGGCTACTTTGTGCCGGTTGGGCGCGAGCTGCCGGAGCTGCCTGCAGTCGGGCGCCCGGCGCAGCGACCGGTGGAGATTTCGCAGTGGGATCAGGTGCTGGAGCTGATTCGCGCGGTGCCGCGCAAGGATGTGGTGCAACTCGGTCGCGGCATGCCCGACGTCACCTCGCCAACCATGAAACCGCTGCTGCGCGGGCTCGCGCGGATTAGCCGCCGCCAGGACATGCCCGGCCTGTATTACGACAACATCCATGGCACCCTCGAACTGCGCGAACAGATCGCCCGGCTGATGCTCGACTCCGGATGCCAGTTGAGCGCCAGCGACCTCGTCGTCACCACCGGTTGCCACGAAGCACTGTCCACCAGCATCCACGCCATCTGTGAGCCCGGCGACATCGTCGCGGTGGATTCACCGAGCTTTCACGGCGCCATGCAGACCCTCAAGGGGCTGGGTATGAAAGCCCTGGAAATCCCCACCGATCCGCTCACCGGCATCAGCCTCGAAGCCCTGGAACTGGCGCTGGAACAGTGGCCGATCAAGGTCATCCAGCTCACGCCCAACTGCAACAATCCGCTGGGCTACATCATGCCGGAGTCGCGCAAACGCGCCCTGCTCAACCTGGCTCAGCGCTTCGACGTGGCGATCATCGAAGACGATGTGTATGGCGAACTGGCTTACACCTATCCGCGTCCGCGCACGATCAAATCCTTCGACGAAGATGGCCGCGTGTTGTTGTGCAGTTCGTTTTCCAAGACTTTGGCCCCAGGCCTGCGCATCGGTTGGGTCGCACCGGGGCGGTATCTGGAACGGGTGCTGCACATGAAATACATCAGCACTGGCTCCACCGCGCCGCAACCGCAAATCGCCATCGCCGAATTTATCAAGTCCGGCCACTTCGAACCCCATTTACGGCGGATGCGCACGCAATACCAGCGCAATCGCGACATGATGATCGACTGGGTCACGCGCTACTTCCCCGCCGGCACCCGCGCCAGCCGCCCACAAGGCAGCTTCATGCTGTGGGTCGAACTGCCGGAAGGGTTCGACACCCTGAAACTGAACCGTGCGCTGCACGACCAAGGCGTCCAGATTGCCGTTGGCAGCATCTTTTCCGCCTCGGGCAAGTACCGCAATTGCCTGCGGATGAACTACGCTGCCAAACCGACACCGCAGATCGAAGAGGCGGTACGCAAGGTCGGCGCGGCAGCAATCAAACTGCTGGCCGAAGCCGACTGACCTTTTTCGATTGACCAGCGTCCATATACCGACTTTTGCCGCCGACCGGAACGATCCCACGTGAGCTTCAGACAGCCCCTACTCGCTTTGCTGATGCTCGCTTCGCTCCTGAGCGGTTGCGCCAGCCTTGATGTGCCGCGCGAACCGAGTCAGGCGCTGCCGGCGTCCGGCTCCAGCTTCGGGCGTTCGATCCAGGCTCAAGCGGCGCCGTATCAGGGCCGCTCCGGTTTCCGCCTGTTGTCCAACAGCACCGAGGCGTTCACCGCCCGCGCCGAGCTGATCCGCAATGCGCAGAGCAGCCTCGATTTGCAGTACTACATCGTCCACGACGGCGTCAGCACGCGGATGCTGGTCGAGGAGTTGCTCAAGGCTGCCGACCGTGGCGTGCGCGTGCGAATCCTGCTCGACGACACCACCAGCGATGGCCTCGATCAAATCATCGCCACGCTGGCGGCGCATCCGCAGATCCAGATCCGCCTGTTCAACCCGCTGCATCTTGGCCGCAGCACGGGCGTGACCCGGGCTGCCGGACGCCTGCTCAATCTGTCGCTGCAACATCGGCGCATGCACAACAAGCTGTGGCTGGCGGACAACAGCGTGGCCATCGTTGGTGGGCGCAATCTGGGCGACGTGTATTTCGATGCCGAGCCGAACCTGAATTTCACCGACATCGACATGCTCAGCGTGGGACCTGTGGCCGAGCAGCTCGGGCATAGCTTCGACCAGTACTGGAACAGCGCCCTGAGCAAACCCATCGAAGAATTTCTCTCCAGCGAACCCTCGGCCAAGGACTTGCAGAACACCCGCACGCGCCTGGAAGAATCGCTGGAAGAAACCCGCAAGCAGAATCACGTGCTGTATCAGCAGTTGATGACCTTCAAAACCGAACCGCGGATGGACATCTGGCGCAAAGAGCTGATCTGGGCCTGGAGTCAGGCGCTGTGGGACGCGCCGAGCAAGGTGCTGGCCAAGGGTGAGCCGGACCCGCAATTGCTGCTGACCACGCAACTGGCGCCGGAACTCACGGGTGTCAGCAAAGAGCTGATCATGATTTCGGCCTACTTCGTGCCGGGCCAGCCGGGGCTGGTGTACCTGACCGGGCGCGCTGACGCCGGCGTATCGGTGAACCTGCTGACCAACTCGCTGGAAGCCACCGATGTGCCGGCAGTGCACGGCGGTTATGCGCCGTATCGCAAGGCGTTGCTGGAGCACGGGGTCAAACTGTTCGAACTGCGCCGCCAGCCCGGTGACGGTGGTGGGAGCGGCCCGCATATTTTTTACAGCAAGTCGTTTCGCGGCTCGGATTCCAGCCTGCACAGCAAAGCGATGATCTTCGACCGGCAGAAATCGTTTATCGGCTCATTCAATTTCGACCCGCGCTCGGTGCTCTGGAACACCGAAGTCGGGGTATTGGTGGACAGCCCGGAGCTGGCCGAGCATGTGCGCGAACTGGCCCTGCAAGGCATGGCGCCGGCGCTTAGCTATGAGGCGAAGCTTGAGAACGGGCAGATCGTCTGGAAAACCGAGGACAATGGCGAGATGCATACGCTGACCAAGGAGCCGGGGAGCTGGTGGCGCCGCTTCAATGCCTGGTTCAGCACCACTGTCGGGCTTGAGCGAATGTTGTAATCAGACACAGATCCATTGTGGGAGTGGGCTTGCTCACGAAAGCGGAGTATCAGTCGGCAAATTTGCTGGATGTGAAACCGTATTCGCGAGCAAGCCCGCTCCCACAAAAACATTCTCAGGCAGGCTCGGTCACCGGGCCAAACGCACCCTGGCGCAAAAGCAGCAGCACTAACCCAAACGCTCCAATCGCCATCAACAGCGGCAACGCATGCCCGCTGATCCACTGACTGCCCGCCCCCGCTGCCAACGGCCCGACCAGACAGCCCACACCCCACAACTGCGCAATATGCGCATTGGCCCGCACCAGCGCATCGTCGCGATAACGCTCGCCAATCAGGATCAGCGACAAGGTGAACAAGCCACCGGCACTGGCGCCAAACAACACCCACAACGGCCAGATCAGCAAGGTATCGATCAGCATGGGAATCGCCAGGCTCGACAGCATCAACACCACCGCGCAACCGGTGAACAACGTGCGTCGTGACAGATAGTCGGCCAATGCACCAATTGGCAGTTGCAGCAACGCATCCCCGACCACCACGGTGCTGACCATCGCCAAGGCGATCTCCGCCGTAAAACCCTGTTGCAGGCAGTACACCGGGAGCAGCGTGAGGATCATCGCCTCAAATGCGGCAAACAATGACACCGCCCAGGCAATCGCCGGCAGCGCGCAAGCGAAGGCCCAAAGGTCGCGGAAGGTCACGCTGCTCGCTTCACTGCTCGGCGCACCGCTGCGGCCCACAAGGAGCAAGGGCGAAATGGTCAGCAGCACCACGCCAACCCAGAAGCCGTAATCATGCTCGGTACCCAGCGCGCCCAACAGCAACGGACCAGACAGTTGGCTCAACGCGTAACTGCTGCCATACAGCGCCACCAGCCGGCCGCGCCACTGCTCGACCACCAGTTGATTGATCCAGCTCTCGCCGAGGATGAAGACGATGGTCAGGATCACCCCGATCATCAGGCGCAGCAGCAACCAGATCGGATAGCTCGGTAACAGCGCCAGCAAGCCGATCGATAGTGCTCCGGCCCATAGACACAGACGCATCAGATTCGCCGTGCCGAAATACGCCGCCAGATGGCTGGCAATCTTCGCACCCAACAGCACGCCAATCGCCGGCATCGCCGCCATCACGCCGATGGCGAAGGAGCCATAACCCCAACCCTCCAGACGCAACGACACCAGCGGCATGCTGACCCCCAGGGCCAGGCCGACACTCAAGACAGACGACAACACGGCGAAATAAGTCGCCCAACGCATGTTCCACGCTCCTGTGGATATTTTTATGTGCACCACAAAACCATTGTGGGAGCGGGCTTGCTCGCGAATCCGGCTTCACATTCAGCAAATGTGCTGACTGATACACCGCTTTCGCGAGCAAGCCCGCTCCCACAGGGGGATCACTGTTTCGTCAGGAAGCCCGGAGTGAGCGGGCTCCCTTAACGACTTATAGCTTGATCCACGTCGCCTTCAACTCGGTGTACTTGTCGAACGCGTGCAGCGACTTGTCGCGGCCGTTGCCCGACTGCTTGAAACCACCGAACGGCGCGGTCATGTCGCCGCCGTCGTACTGGTTGACCCACACGCTGCCGGCACGCAACGCCTTGGCGGTCAGGTGCGCCTTGGAGATGTCCTGAGTCCACACTGCAGCGGCCAGGCCGTAAGGTGTGTCGTTGGCGATCTGGATCGCTTCTTCAGCGGTATCAAAGGAGATGACCGACAGCACCGGGCCGAAGATCTCTTCCTGAGCGATCTTCATCGCGTTGCTCACGCCGTCGAAAATAGTCGGCTCGACGTAGGTACCACCCGTTTCCTGCAAAATGCGCTTGCCGCCGGCAACCAGTTTGGCGCCATCGGTATGCCCGGATTCGATGTACGACAGTACGGTGTTCATCTGCTGGGTATCCACCAGCGCACCGACGTTGGTGGCCGGGTCCAGCGGATTGCCGGGCTTCCAGGCTTTCAGCGCTTCGATCACCATCGGCAGGAATTTGTCTTTGATCGAACGTTCGACCAGCAGACGCGAACCGGCGGTGCAGACTTCGCCCTGGTTGAAGGCGATGGCGCTGGCGGCGGACTCCGCTGCGGCTTGCAGATCCGGCGCATCGGCAAAGACGATGTTCGGGCTTTTGCCACCGGCCTCCAGCCACACGCGCTTCATGTTCGATTCGCCGGAGTAGATCATCAGTTGCTTGGCGATCTTGGTCGAACCGGTGAACACCAGCGTGTCGACATCGTTGTGCAGTGCCAACGCCTTGCCGACGGTATGGCCGTAACCCGGCAGCACGTTGAGCACGCCTTTTGGAATACCGGCTTCAACGGCCAGCGCGGCAATTCGGATGGCAGTCAGCGGGGATTTTTCCGATGGCTTGAGGATTACCGAGTTACCGGTCGACAGGGCCGGGCCGAGTTTCCAGCAGGCCATCATCAGCGGGAAGTTCCATGGCACGATGGCGCCGACAACGCCCACTGGCTCACGGGTCACCAGACCCAGTTGATCGTGTGGAGTGGCCGCGACTTCGTCATAGATCTTGTCGATCGCCTCACCGCTCCAGCTCAGCGCTTGCGCCGCGCCCGGAACGTCGATGTACAGCGAATCGCTGATCGGCTTGCCCATGTCGAGGGTTTCGAGCAGGGCCAGTTCTTCGGCGTGCTGCTTGAGCAGACCGGCGAAACGGATCATGGTGGCTTTGCGTTTGGTCGGCGCCAGGCGCGACCAGACGCCGGAATTGAAGGTGGCGCGGGCGTTTTCCACGGCGCGCTGGGCGTCGGCGGCGTCACAGCTGGCAATCTTGCCCAGCAGACGGCCATCGACCGGGCTGATGCACTCGAAGGTCTCACCGGAGACGGCGTCGGTGTATTCGCCATTGAGGTAAGCGCGGCCTTCGATCTTCAAATCGCGGGCGCGTTGTTCCCAGTCGGCACGAGTCAGGGTGGTCATTTGAGTGTCCTCCTCTTGTTGAATACGAGCGCCGCGCGATATTCGCCAGCGTCCTCAGGAATTCTGCCCGGCCAGCCTGCTTTTCGACCCAAGGCACCCGCCACCCTAAACCAGCGGCCGGGGTTGTTTCAATATATTTGACATAAGCGCGCCATACGGCCTTGCGGTGTTCAATTTAATAAACATAGACTTTGGCCCTTTCCAGCCACAGCGCCGCCATCACCGGAGAAAACAACAATGAACATCCAGAACGTCGTCGACATCAGCCTGACCACGAGTGAAGCCGAACGCTACCGCCCGGACCCGGCCAAAGTGCTCAAGGGCGATCCCGAGCAAGCGGTGTTCAATCAATACGACAGTCCTTGTGGGCAGATGAACGTTGGCGTGTGGGAAGGTGCGGTGGGCCAATGGACGGTGAACCACACCGAGCATGAATATTGCGAGATTCTGCAGGGCGTTTCGGTACTGCGCGACAGCGATGGCAATGCCAAGACGTTGCGTGTCGGGGATCGGTTTGTGATTCCGGCGGGCTTCCGTGGTACCTGGGAAGTGCTTGAAGCTTGCCGCAAGATCTATGTGATTTTCGAACAGAAGGTCTGAGTTTTTCGCTGCTTTTACCGGCCACCGGCCTCTTCGCGAGCAGGCTCGCTCCCACAATGAAATGCGGCCAAATGTGGGAGCGAACCTGCTCGCAAAAGCGTCGCAATAGTCAGCACAAAATCCGAGGCAACAAAAAAGGCCCGTATCGTGAGATACGGGCCTTTTCTGTAAGTCGGGAAAAATCAATTACTTGATTTTGCCTTCCTTGTAGATCACGTGCTTGCGAACAACCGGATCATATTTCTTGATCTCGATTTTGTCCGGGGTAGTACGCTTGTTCTTGTCGGTAGTGTAGAAGTGACCAGTACCGGCGCTCGAGATCAAACGAATCAATTCACGCATGATTAGCTCCCTTAAATCTTGCCATCGCGGCGAAGTTCGGCGAGCACGACAGTGATGCCGCGCTTGTCGATGATACGCATGCCTTTGGCAGATACGCGCAGACGCACGAAACGTTTCTCTTCTTCAACCCAGAAGCGGTGATGCTGCAGGTTCGGCAGGAAACGACGACGGGTTTTGTTGTTTGCGTGGGAAATGTTATTCCCAGTCACCGGACCCTTACCGGTAACTTGACATACTCTCGACATGCCTCAGCCCTCTAAAACCACATGCCCAACCCGGCATGGGTTGGCCGCTTAATCTCTCAGTCATTTGGCGCCAGGCGCCGCGTTTCTTTAGAGGTCTTACCGGCTACACCTACAGTGAAGGAACCGGGCCCCTAGAAAAGAGCGCTGCTTTATACCAGAAAGACCGGGGTGCAACAACAATCGGTGTGCAATCAATCGATAAAAACACACAAATTCTGTCTGCAAGGGCTTTGGATAAAGGCCGGCACCGGCTTTTACCACTCGTCGCAGAAAACCGCTGATACACGCGATTCGGCCTCGTCGCGTCACCTTCAGCCACACCTGACTGCCTGTGGCCGCCCCCCAAAATGCAAAAAGGGGATAGTCATTTGCAATCGCGCCCTCTAGGGTAGGACTTTTCCAGACTGCGCTTGCAGATGGGCCTTCGATCTGTAAAAGGAAACCGACCATGCGCCTCGCAGCCCTATCCCTGTTGCTCGCCCCGCTCCTGCTGAGCCCCCTGGCCCAGGCCGCCGCGCTGAGCGTCTGCACCGAGGCCAGCCCGGAAGGGTTCGACGTGGTGCAATACAACTCGCTGACCACCACCAACGCCTCGGCCGATGTGCTGATGAATCGTCTGGTGGATTTCGACACCGCCAGCGGCAAGGTAGTCCCGAGCCTGGCCGACAGTTGGGAAGTCAGCACTGACGGCCTGACTTATATCTTCAAACTGCACCCGCAGGTGAAGTTTCACACCACCGATTACTTCAAGCCAAGCCGCGAGCTGACCGCCGAAGACGTCAAATTCAGCTTCGACCGCATGCTCGACCCAGCCAATCCATGGCACAAAGTCGCCCAGAGCGGTTTCCCTCACGCGCAGTCAATGCAGCTACCGGCGTTGATCAAGAAAATCGACGCGCTGGATCCGTTGACCGTGCGCTTCACCCTCGATCACCCCGACTCCACCTTCCTGGCGACCCTGAGCATGGGTTTCGCCTCGGTCTATTCCGCCGAGTACGCCGACAAGCTGCTCAAGGCCAACGCGACCGACAAGCTCAACAGTCAGCCGATCGGCACCGGCCCGTTCGTGTTCACGCGTTTCCAAAAAGACGCCGCAATCCGTTACAAGGCCAACCCGGATTACTTCGCAGGCAAGCCTGCGGTGGATCCACTGATCTTCGCCATCACCCCGGATGCCAACGTACGCCTGCAAAAACTGCGGCGTAACGAGTGCCAGATCGCCCTGTCGCCAAAACCACTGGACGTGCAGGCCGCGTTGAAAGAGCCGACACTGAAAGTTGAAAAGACCGACGCCTTCATGACCGCTTTCGTCGGCATCAACAGCCAGCATCCGCCACTGGACAAGCCGGAAGTGCGTCAGGCCATCAACCTGGCTTTCGACAAGGCCAACTACATCAAAGCCGTGTTCGAAGACACCGCCGAAGCCGCCAACGGCCCTTACCCGCCGAACACCTGGAGCTATGCGAAAAACCTGTCGGGCTACCCGCACGACTTGGCGAAAGCCAAGGCACTGCTGGCCAAGGCCGGTTTGAAGGACGGCTTCCAGACCACCATCTGGACGCGTCCGTCCGGCAGCCTGCTCAACCCGAATCCGAGCCTCGGCGCGCAGATGCTGCAGTCGGATCTGGCGGAAATCGGCATTCAGGCGGAGATCCGCGTGATCGAGTGGGGCGAGCTGATCCGCCGCGCCAAGGCGGGCGAGCATGACCTGCTGTTCATGGGCTGGGCCGGTGACAACGGTGACCCGGATAACTTCCTGACGCCGCAGTTTTCCTGCGCAGCGGTCAAGTCCGGCACCAACTTCGCCCGTTACTGCAATGCCGATCTGGACAAGCTGATCAGTGCCGGCAAAACCACCAGCGAGCAAGGGGTGCGTACCAAGCTGTACGAACAGGCCCAGGCGCAGATTCAGCAGCAGGCGCTGTGGCTGCCGCTGGCGCATCCAACCGCGTACGCACTGACCCGCAAGGATGTGCAGGGTTATTCGGTCAGCCCGTTCGGCCGGCAGGACTACTCCAGGGTCTCGCTGAAATAACGGGTACAACCCCGAACCTGTGGGAGCTGGCTTGCCAGCGATGACGGCGGCACACTCAACACAAATGTTGACGATGAGTCCGCTATCGCTGGCAAGCCAGCTCCCACAGGGATTAGCGTTTTCCTGAGATTTACATCCAGCCACACTCCGCCATCGACAACGGCTCACCATCGCCAATGATGAAGTGATCCAGCACCCGCACATCAATCAGATCCAAAGCCTTCTGCAACCGCTTGGTGAGCAATCGATCCGCCTGGCTCGGATCGGTATTGCCCGACGGATGGTTATGACAGAGGATCACGGCTGCCGCGTTGTTGGCCAAGGCCCGCTTCACCACTTCCCGGGGATGCACACTGGTGTTATCAATCGAACCGCGAAACAGCGCCTCGAACATTAGAACCTGATGCTTGGAGTCGAGAAACAGGCAACCGAACACCTCGTGCGGCTCATGACGCAGCATGGATTTCAGATAATCCCGAACCGCTTGCGGGTTCTCCAGCGCCGGTTTTTTACGCATGCGCTCAGCCAGATGCCGACGGCTCATCTCCAGCACCGCCTGCAACTGGGCAAACTTTGCCGGCCCCAATCCCAATTGCTTGCTGAACGCCACCAGATCGGCCTCCAGCAGCGCGCGCAGGCTGCCGAACTGATTCAACAGGTGTCGCGCCAGATCCACCGCGCTTTTCCCAGTGACCCCGGTTCGAAGAAAGATCGCCAGCAATTCAGCATCGGACAGACTGCCCGAGCCGTGTTCAAGTAGCTTCTCCCGCGGCCGTTCCGCCGCGGGCCAATCGCGAATACTCATACACATTCCTTGTCTGTGGGCGCCGCTGTTCCGTAGAGGTCGCTGTGATATCGTAGCCCATCTTTTTGGCGGTCGATTTATCCCTGGGGAGGGGGCGTCGCACTGCAGTCATCAACGAAATGAAAGGCAGACCTATGCAGCGGCTGTATCGGAAACGCATCGTTCTGGGCGTCGGCGGCGGCATTGCGGCCTACAAGAGCGCTGATCTGGTTCGTCGCCTGATCGACCAGGGTGCCGAAGTGCGCGTGGTCATGACCCACGGCGGCGCCGAGTTCATCACCCCGCTGACCATGCAGGCCCTGTCCGGCCACCCGGTTCACCTGGATTTGCTCGACCCGGCCGCCGAAGCGGCGATGGGCCACATCGAGCTGGCGAAATGGGCCGATCTGGTGTTGATCGCTCCGGCCACCGCCGACCTGCTCGCCCGTCTGGCCCAAGGCATCGCCAACGATTTGCTGACCACTCTGGTGCTGGCCACCGACGCCGTGGTGGCAGTCGCTCCAGCCATGAACCAGGCAATGTGGCGTGACCCGGCGACCCAGGCCAACCTGCAACTCCTCGAAAGCCGTGGTCTGAAAACTTTCGGCCCGGCCTCGGGTAGCCAGGCCTGCGGCGACGTCGGCATGGGCCGCATGATGGAAGCCACCGATCTGGCGCAATGCGCGGCGGAGTGCTTCCAGCGTCAGGCGCTGACCGGCAAACACGTGGTCATCACCGCCGGCCCGACCCAGGAAAACATCGACCCGGTGCGCTACATCACTAACCACAGTTCCGGAAAAATGGGCTTTGCCCTGGCCGAAGCCGCGGTAGAAGCAGGCGCCCGCGTCACCCTGATCAGCGGCCCGGTGCACCTGCCGACTCCGGATCGCGTCACGCGCATCGACGTGGTCAGCGCCCGCGACATGCTCGCCGCGTGCGAAGCCGCGATCCCTTGCGACGTGTTCATTGCCTCGGCAGCGGTTGCGGACTACCGCCCAGAAGTCGTTGCCCCGCAAAAACTCAAGAAAGATCCTACGAGCGGTGACGGCTTCGTCCTGCAAATGGTGCGTAACCCGGACATCCTGGCCACCATCGCAAGCCGTCCCGACCGTCCGTTCAGTGTCGGCTTCGCCGCTGAGACCGAACACCTGCTCGACTACGCTGCACGCAAGCTGAAGGACAAGAATCTCGATTTGATCGTCGCCAACGACGTCGCCAACCCGAGCATCGGTTTCAACAGCGAAGAAAACGCCTGCAGCGTGATTGACCGTAAGCTGCACGCCACGGTTTTCGCCCAGACCAGCAAGAGCAAGATCGCTCGCCAACTGGTCACTTTTATCGCCGAACGTCTGAACCAGGTTTAATTTACATGCACGCTTTGCAAGCCAAAATCCTCGACCCACGCATCGGTACCGAATTCCCGCTGCCGCAATACGCCACCCCAGGCTCCGCCGGCCTCGACCTGCGCGCCATGCTGGATCAGGACATCGTGATCGAACCGGGTGAAACCGTGCTGATCCCTACCGGTCTGTCGGTTTACATCGGCGACCCGAACCTTGCCGCGCTGATCCTGCCGCGCTCGGGCATGGGCCACAAACACGGTATCGTGCTGGGTAACCTCGTCGGTTTGATCGACTCCGATTACCAGGGCCCTCTGATGGTGTCTTGCTGGAACCGTGGCCAGACCGATTTCACCATGACCGTTGGTGAGCGCTTGGCACAACTGGTGCTGGTGCCGGTGGTACAGGCGCATTTCGAAATGGTTGAAGAGTTCGTTGAGACCGAGCGCGGCACAGGCGGTTTCGGCCATACCGGCACCAAATAATCGGCACTGAAACATCCCTGCAGGAGCTGCCGAAGGCTGCGATCTTTTGATCTTGACTCTTCAAAAACAAAATCAAAAGATCGCAGCCTGCGGCAGCTCCTACAGGGGAAAATTTCAGGCAGATCAGCTGAAAGGTTTAACACCGTAAATCAAGGTTTTGGCGTACGAAAGCCACGCCAGCCGAGGCATCATGGCCCTTTCATACCACGAACTCTCTGTGGAAAACGCCGTCATACCCTTCAGTTTGAGCCTGCCGTCGAACGATTCGTCGGTCTGTCCCGCCCCTTTCGAGATGGAGCATTTGTGCAGATGAGCACCCCAGCCAAGATCGCCCCGAAGCTGCCCGACAGCATCTTCCGCGCCTACGACATTCGCGGCACCGTGCCGGAATTCCTCAATGCCGAAACCGCTTACTGGATTGGCCGCGCCATCGGCTCGCAGAGCCTGGCCCAGGGCGAACCGAATGTTTCTGTCGGTCGCGACGGCCGCCTGTCCGGCCCGGAACTGGTTGCAGAACTGATTCGTGGCATCGCCGAGAGCGGCTGCCACGTCAGCGATGTCGGTCTGGTGCCAACGCCTGCGTTGTATTACGCCGCCAACGTTTTGGCCGGCAAGTCCGGGGTAATGCTCACCGGCAGCCACAACCCGTCGAACTACAACGGCTTCAAGATCGTGATCGCCGGCGACACCCTCGCCAACGAACAGATTCAGGCCCTGCACGAACGCCTCAAGACCAACAATCTGAGCAGCGGCACGGGCAGCGTTACCGAGGTCGAGATCCTCGATCGCTATAACACTGAAATCGTCCAGGACATCAAACTGGCCAGTCGCCTGAAAGTCGTGGTCGACTGCGGCAACGGCGCGGCCGGCGTGATCGCCCCGCAACTGATCGAAGCGCTGAACTGCGAAGTCATTCCGTTGTTCTGCGAAGTCGACGGCAACTTCCCCAATCACCACCCGGATCCGGGCAAACCGGAAAACCTCGTCGACCTCATCGCCAAGGTCAAGGAAACCAACGCCGACATCGGCCTGGCCTTCGACGGCGACGGTGACCGCGTCGGCGTAGTGACCAATACCGGCAGCATCGTCTATCCGGATCGCCTGCTGATGTTGTTCGCCCGTGACGTGGTGGCGCGTAATCCAGACGCGGAAATCATCTTCGACGTCAAATGCACCCGTCGCCTGATACCGCTGATCAAGGAATACGGTGGCAGGCCGCTAATGTGGAAGACGGGTCATTCGTTGATCAAAAAGAAAATGAAACAGTCCGGCGCGCTGTTGGCCGGTGAAATGAGCGGGCACATCTTCTTCAAGGAGCGCTGGTTCGGTTTCGACGATGGCATCTACAGCGCCGCCCGGCTGCTGGAGATTCTCAGTAAGGAAAAATCCACGGCAGAAGAGCTGTTTGCGACCTTCCCGAACGATATTTCTACGCCGGAAATCAATATCCATGTGACCGAAGAGAGCAAATTCAGCATCATTGATGCTCTGCACGACGCACAGTGGGGCGCAGGCGCTGACCTGACCACCATCGACGGCGTGCGTGTCGATTACGCCAAAGGCTGGGGCCTGGTGCGCGCGTCCAACACCACACCGGTGCTGGTGCTGCGTTTCGAGGCCGATGACGAGGCTGAACTGCAACGCATCAAGGATGTATTCCACGCCCAACTGAAACGCGTTGCACCTGATCTCCAACTACCGTTCTGATCCACCCGGAGCCCTGAATGACCCTCGAACGCGAAGCCGCCGCCCACACCGCCCAGGTCCTGTCCGAAGCGTTGCCTTACATCCGACGTTATGTCGGCAAGACCCTGGTGATCAAATACGGCGGCAACGCGATGGAAAGCGAGGAGCTGAAAACCGGCTTCGCCCGCGACATCGTCTTGATGAAAGCCGTGGGCATCAACCCGGTCGTGGTTCACGGTGGCGGCCCGCAGATCGGTGATCTGCTCAAGCGTCTGTCGATCGAAAGCCACTTCGTCGATGGCATGCGCGTCACCGACGCCGCGACCATGGACGTGGTGGAAATGGTCCTGGGCGGTCAGGTCAACAAAAGCATCGTCAACCTGATCAACCGTCACGGCGGCAGCGCCATCGGCCTGACCGGTAAAGACGCCGGGCTGATTCGTGCGAAGAAGCTCACCGTTACCCGCCAGACCCCGGAGATGACCCAGCCGGAAATCATCGACATCGGTCAGGTCGGCGAAGTGGTCGGGATCAACACCGAGCTGCTGAACCTGCTGGTCAAGGGCAACTTTATTCCGGTGATCGCGCCGATCGGCGTGGGTGAAAACGGCGAGTCGTACAACATCAACGCGGATCTGGTGGCCGGCAAGGTTGCCGAAGCGCTGAAGGCCGAGAAGCTGATGCTGCTGACCAACATCGCCGGCCTGATGGACAAGTCCGGCACGGTGTTGACTGGTCTGAGCACACAGCAGGTCGACGACCTGATCGCCGACGGCACGATCTACGGCGGCATGTTGCCGAAGATTCGTTGTGCACTGGAAGCAGTTCAGGGCGGTGTCGGCAGCTCGTTGATCATCGACGGCCGCGTGCCTAACGCAATCCTGTTGGAAATCTTCACGGATACCGGTGTGGGTACGCTGATCAGCAATCGCAAACGCCCCTGATCGCTGAAACACAAGAGATCGCAGTCTGCGTCAGCTCCTGCAACACAGTACGAAAGTGCTGTAGGAACTGACGAAGTCTGCGATCTTTTTTATCCGCGCAGGAAGCGTCTGACTTCACTCAGCGAAACGTCCGACAGCCCATCAGAACAAATCTCCCTAGGATCTTCCCTTCACCCACCGGAGATTTACTCATGCAAAAAGACCACGTTCCATACGGCAGTGACATTTCAGCAGGTACCTACGCTTGCGTGGACTGCGGCCGAGAGTATTCAGGCCCGTCGCAATCATCGATGCCGCCCTGCCCCGACTTCACAGAAGCCTCGCACCCGTTCAAAGGCTGGAAAGTGCTCCGCGGCCAAGGTGATGCACCCCAGGATCCGTACCCGGACAGCAACGAAAAATAACCCCGGAGCGCCTGAGCCATGCAGATATCGTTCACGATCGACGCCGACGCTTTCGAGCAGGAACAAAAGGAACCGGTCAAGAAGACCTTGCGTATTGGCGACGCCGAAATCGCCCACGCCCTGCAGCGTATCGCCAAGGCCAGCCTGACGGAATACCTGAAAATGCTGGTCGAGGGCGGCATGCCCAGTCGGGCCGATGAGGCCAAGCAGGATCGCCTGCTTTACCTGATTCAAAGCTACTTCGGGCAGACTTTACCGACTGAATCGCAGATATCGACGATCTTCCAACTGACCCAAAGCCAAAGCAAAACCTTGCTGAAGAACACCGTGTCGCGCTTCCGCAATCAGCTCGACGACATCCTGCAGCACAGCATGCGCGGGGTCGTCGAGTCTGCGGAACATGCGAAGGATGTCTATCTGGTGGTCATCAGTTCAGACGTGATCCGCGATGAGTTGAACATGCTCATCACGCAAAACGAGCCGACCTTCAAACCCATCATCAAACGCAAGGGCAGCGCCGGGCAGTTTGAAATCAGCGAGGACTCCCACGATTTGTTGTGCGCAACGTTGGGACTCAATGCCGTTCAGTGACATCGTCGCGGTCAGTGGCTTGCTGCTGACCTTGACCACCTTCCTGTTCAATCTGGCTTGGCCGACGCTCAATGAGGCGTTGGCGCTGGATGAACATCAACAAGGCCTTCAGGCAAGAAAGCGCAGCAGGGAAAAGGTCTTTGGGGTGCTCTTGAAGTGTGCGCTGCCACTGACCGGCGCCTTTGCAGCGCTGTTTTACGTCAACCTGCCAGCCGCCGTGGGCATTATCGGCAGCAGCACACTGGATCTATGGGATTTTGAGGTTGATCGCACGCTATACGTGATGGTGGTTGTGGCGTTGCTGGCATTCGCGCTGATCAACGCGGGATTGACTCTGAAACTGCTGAAGAAATGGCGAAACTTACATTAACCGCAAACAAGAAGACCCCGTTCATCCTGAATGAACGGGGTCTTCTTATCACCGAACATCCCCTGTGGGAGCGGGCTTGCTCGCGAATGCGTCGTATCAGTCGACATCAATGCTGAATGAACAACTGCATTCGCGAGCAAGCCCGCTCCCACAAAAGCTGACCGCAGTCAGACGCCGAACTGGGCCCGGTACGCTTCCACGGCTGGCAGGTGCTGCTTGAGCTGCGGATCGTCAGCGAGGAATTCCAGCACCTGGTTCAGCGAAACAATGCTGATCACCGGAATGCCGAAATCGCGCTCCACTTCCTGGATGGCCGACAACTCACCGTTGCCGCGCTCCTGACGGTTCAGGGCGATCAGCACGCCGGCGGCCTTAGCACCGTCCTGGGAAGCAATTATTTGCATCACTTCGCGGATTGCGGTGCCGGCGGTGATTACATCGTCGATGATCAGCACGTCACCGGTCAGCGGTGCGCCGACCAGGCTGCCGCCTTCGCCGTGAGCCTTGGCTTCCTTGCGGTTGAAGCACCATGGCAGGTCACGGTCGTGGTGCTCGGCCAGCGCCACAGCGGTGGTCGCCGCCAGCGGGATGCCTTTGTAGGCCGGGCCAAACAGAACGTCGAAGGCAATCCCGCTTTCAGCAATGGCCGCCGCATAGAAGCGACCGAGCTGCGCCAGGGCCGAACCCGAGTTGAACAGCCCGGCATTGAAGAAGTAGGGACTGGTGCGCCCGGACTTGAGGGTGAACTCACCGAAGCGCAAAACGCCGCGATCGATGGCAAAACGAATGAAATCGCGCTGATACGCTTGCATGAAAAAAACCCCAAATACCACGGATTTAGCTAATTAGCTTGACGCCGTGTATCATACACGCACGCGATTTTTGGGGCCATTTATGCGGATCATCAGTGTGAACGTCAATGGTATTCAGGCTGCAGTCGAGCGTGGTTTGCTCAGTTGGCTGCAAGCACAGAATGCCGACGTCATCTGCCTGCAGGACACCCGTGCCTCCGCCTTTGAACTGGATGACCCAGCCTTCCAACTGGATGGCTACTTCCTTTATGCCTGCGATGCTGAAGTCCCTGCCCAAGGTGGCGTGGCTTTGTATTCGCGGTTGCAACCGAAGGCTGTCATCAGCGGTCTCGGTTTCGAGACGGCCGACCGCTACGGGCGCTACCTGCAAGCAGATTTCGACAAAGTCAGTATTGCCACCTTGCTGCTCCCTTCGGGGATGAACGGCGATGAGGACTTGAACCAGAAGTTCAAGCTCATGGACGACTTCGGCAAGTATCTGGACAAACAGCGACGCAAACGTCGCGAGTACATTTATTGTGGCTCGCTGTACGTGGCGCAGCAGAAGCTCGACATCAAGAACTGGCGCGACAGCCAGCAATCCCCGGGATTCCTGGCGCCAGAACGCGCCTGGATGGACGAGATTGTCGGCAACATGGGCTATGTCGATGCCCTGCGTGAAGTCAGCCGTGAAGGCGACCAGTACAGCTGGTGGCCGGACAACGAACAGGCCGAGATGCTCAATCTGGGCTGGCGGTTTGACTACCAGATCCTGACCCCGGGCCTGCGGCGCTTCGTGCGCAGCGCACGCCTGCCGCGTCAGCCACGGTTCTCGCAGCATGCACCGCTGATCGTCGACTACGACTGGACGCTGACCATCTAAGCGTCGCTTCGCCGACATAAAAATGCCCGTATCGAAAGATACGGGCATTTTTTATGCGTCTGTGGGGCGAAAGCAGCCCCATCTACGCTGTAAACGTCCGTAGATCACACTGCGACGAAAAACGGCAGCGACAGATACAGCTTGATCACGATGACGTTAATGATGTCGATAAAGAACGCCCCCACCATCGGCACGACGAGAAAAGCGATCTGCGAAGGGCCGAAGCGCTGCGTCACCGCCTGCATGTTAGCGATGGCCGTTGGCGTCGCACCCAACCCGAAACCGCAGTGCCCAGCCGCCAATACCGCCGCATCGTAATTGCGGCCCATTACTCTGAAGGTCACGAAAATCGCAAAAAGCGCCATGACCAGTGTTTGTGCAGCCAGGATGATAAAGATCGGCAATGCCAACGCAGCCAGATCCCATAACTTTAGCGACATCAAGGCAATCGCCAGAAACAGCGACAGGCTGACATTGCCCAGCACCGACACTTCACGCTCGAATACCTGATACAGGCCCAGCGCCGACAGACCATTACGCAGCAACACGCCCACGAACAAAACGCAGACAAACGTTGGCAATTCGAAAGCGGTTCCGTATAGCAGGCCGTTCAGAACGTTGCCGGCCAACAGGCTGACGGCGATCAGAGCCAGTGTCTCGATGAACGAAAAAGGAGTAATCGAGCGCTCTTTGTTCGGCTGCTCGAAACCCTTTGGCAACCGTGGCGTTTCCTGAGGTTGGCAACCCGGTACTTGCACGCGCTTGATAAGTAACCGAGCCACCGGCCCACCAATCAAGCCACCCAGGACCAGGCCGAATGTTGCCGAAGCAATAGCAAGTTCGGACGCCGAAGCCAGGCCGTACTTTTCACTGAACACCGTTCCCCAGGCAGCCCCCGTACCGTGACCGCCCGCCAACGTGATCGAGCCCGTCAGCAGGCCCATCAACGGATCAAGCCCCAGCGTTTTGGCCAGACCAATACCCAAGGCGTTCTGAACCACCAGAAGCCCGGTAACCGCCAGGAGAAAAATGCCGACTACGCGACCACCCTTTTTCAGGCTGGCAAAGTCTGCGCTCAAACCGATAGTGGCAAAGAATGCCAGCATCAAAGGCGTTTGCAGCGAAGTATCGAATCTGATTTCTATATCAAAAGTACGCAGCATCAATAAAACCAGAGCAACCACCAGGCCACCAGCCACGGGCTCAGGAATATTGTAATTACGCAGGAAACCGACTCGTGCAATAAGTCCGCGCCCCAGCAAAAGCACCAGAGAGGCGGCGACGAGCGTTCCATAAAAATCGAGCTGAATCATTGGGATTATTCTTGGCTGTATATTCATCAGGCGCACTTTTTACCCGCGCACGCCCACAGAATCGGCTGATTGTCTCAACACTGATTGAATTGGAATTCAAGAGCCTTCGATGGCTTGAATATAACGAGATATTTCTGAAGCAACGTTGTGCGGAGTAACCTTAACAATCGCCAAGTCTTATTGCCAAGGACTGAGATCGCGCTAACCCATTGTAGTTGTGACTAAAAGTGTAAGCGTTGAAATATACATACAAACATTTACTACCACTTGTCGCGCGTAGAACCAGTCCTACATGAAAGAGTAATTAGTCAAGTTGCAGAAACACAAATGCCCCGATAAGTCAGGGCATTTGTATTAAAACCTTGCGAAGCGCTGAGGTTTCGAATTGATCGTTATTTGATCAGTCGCCAGGTGAACGGGTATCGATAAGGGAACCCGTCATTGGCTTTCACTCCAGCGATGATCGTCAAGACCAGCGCACCGATGGCCAGCAGGCCCAACAGGAAAAAGCCGATAATCAACAACATCAGCAACAGGCAGATGGCCGAAGCAATCGCCACGGTGATCTGAAAATTCAGCGCTTCCTTGCCCTGAGCGTCGATGAACGGATCCGTCTCACGCTTCATTTGCCACAGAATCAGCGGGCCGATCAGATTGCCAAACGGAATCCAGATCCCCAGCAAGGCGGACAGGTGACAAAACATCGCCCATTGACGAACCTCCTGGCTCGGTTTGGGCAGCAGCTCTTGCTCGTCACTCATCGCGTCCTCCTTGCGGGTTAGAACCTGCTCAGTCGGCCAGTGCGGCTTTCTGCAGTTCGAAGATTTCGTTCATGCCTTTCTTGGCCAGTTCCAGCATGGCGTTCAGGTCTTCAGGCTGGAACGGCGCGCCTTCAGCAGTACCTTGCACTTCGATGAAGCCACCGGAGCTGGTCATCACCACGTTGAGGTCAGTCTCGGCAGCGGAATCTTCAAGATAGTCCAGATCCAGCACAGGCTCGCCCTGATACATGCCGACCGATACCGCACCGATCATTTGCTTGAGCGGATCGCCGCCTTTCAGGCCGCCGCGCTTCTTGATCACTTTCAGCGCATCGACCAGCGCAACCATGGCGCCAGTGATCGACGCAGTGCGGGTGCCGCCGTCAGCCTGGATCACGTCGCAATCGACATACAGAGTGACGTCGCCGAGCTTGGACATGTCCAGAGCCGCGCGCAGGGAACGGCCGATCAGGCGCTGGATTTCCAGGGTACGACCACCCTGCTTGCCACGGCTCGCTTCACGCTGGTTTCGCTCGCCGGTGGCGCGCGGCAGCATGCCGTACTCAGCGGTCAACCAGCCTTGGCCCTGGCCTTTGAGGAACCGCGGCACGCCGTTTTCGACGCTGACGGTGCAGATGACTTTGGTATCACCGAATTCGACCAGTACGGATCCCTCGGCGTGTTTGGTGTAGTTGCGGGTAATGCGGATCGAGCGGAGCTGATCGGCAGCGCGACCACTTGGACGTTTCATAGGGAATACCTGTACTGGGGACGGAAAACTGCCGAGCATTATAGAGCGGTGCACCGCCAGTGGGCACTGGTTAAAAATCCGCACGGACGACTCAAGGCCTTGAAACACTGATTACCGACGGGCTGCAGCCCTTTGTCACACCGTGTGTTTGGGCGCATTCGCCGCACTGCGCTACAATCCTGCGCCTTTGCTGCCAGTCGGCTTAAATTCATTCATATCGCGTCTGCGGAACTGAAGTTCTGCGCCGATCTGCATTGCGAGGTCACCGCCATGGTGCACAGCATGACCGCCTTCGCCCGCGTCGAAAAGGCCGGCGTCCAGGGCACCCTGAGCTGGGAATTGCGCTCGGTCAACAGCCGCTATCTGGAACCGCACCTGCGCCTGCCAGAGTCGTTTCGCGACCTCGAGGGCGCCGTGCGTGAAGCGCTGCGTCAGGGGCTGTCGCGGGGCAAACTGGAATGCACCCTGCGCTTCACTGAAGAAAGCACCGGCAAGCCGCTGCAAGTCGATCGCGAGCGCGCCGCGCAACTCGTCGCTGCCGCAGAGACGATCGCCGGCCTGATCAAAAACCCCGCCGCGCTGAATCCACTGGAAGTGCTGGCCTGGCCTGGCGTGCTGGTTGCCGATGCAACCGACCCGCAAGCGCTGAACGCCGAAGCCTTGGCCCTGTTCACTCAAGGTCTGAAAGAGCTCAAGGCCGGCCGCGAACGTGAAGGTGCGGAACTGGCGCGACTGATCAACGAGCGCCTGACTTCCATCGAAGAAGACGTCGTGACCCTGCGTGAACTGGTTCCGCAGATGCTCGCCACCCAGCGCCAAAAAGTTCTCGACCGTTTCGCCGACATGAAGGCCGAGATGGATCCGCAGCGCCTGGAACAGGAAATGGTCATGCTCGCGCAAAAGAGCGACGTGGCCGAAGAACTGGATCGTCTGAGCACCCACATTATTGAAGTTCGCCGGGTGCTCAAGTCCGGTGGTGCGGCCGGACGTCGCCTGGACTTCCTGATGCAGGAGCTCAACCGCGAAGCCAACACACTGGGCTCAAAGGCCTTCGACCCGCGCAGCACCCAGGCCGCCGTCAACCTCAAGGTGTTGATCGAGCAGATGCGCGAACAAGTGCAGAATATTGAGTAAGGCTACCCCGACATGACCCACAGCACCGGCACCCTGTACATCATTTCCGCGCCATCGGGCGCGGGCAAGAGCAGCCTGGTCAAGGCTTTGACCGACGCCAACCCGGAGATCCGCGTCTCGATCTCGCACACCACCCGCGCCATGCGTCCGGGTGAAGTGAACGGCGTGAACTATCACTTCGTGACCCGCGAAGCCTTTGTAAAGATGGGCGAGCACGGTGATTTCCTCGAGCGCGCCGAAGTGTTCGGCAACTTCTATGGCACCTCGCAAAGCCATCTGCAACAAACTCTGGACGAAGGCCACGACCTGATTCTGGAAATCGACTGGCAGGGCGCCGAGCAAGTGCGCAAGCTGATGCCGCAGGCCCGCTCGATCTTCATTTTGCCGCCATCGTTGCAAGCGCTGCACCAGCGCCTGACGAATCGCGGCCAGGACAGCGACGAGATCATCGACGGGCGGATGCGCGAAGCGGTCAATGAGATGAGCCACTACGTTGAGTACGACTACCTGATCATCAACGACGACTTTGCTCATGCGCTGGACGATCTGAAGGCGATTTTCCGCGCCAATCAGCTGCAACAGAAGCGCCAACAGGTGCGTTTCGGCAAATTGCTGGCTGAACTGCTCGGCTAAACAGAGCTTCCCAAAACCGCTGCAAGGGCTTTACATTGGCACTTGCAGCGCGTTGAAGGGCTTGGTCAAAAAATCAGCGCTTCCCTAATCGCTGGTGATTTTTTAAACTGTTGAGTCCGCTCGCCCAACCGGGCAGCGCGCATATTGCATTCGCTCCGAGGAATACCATGGCCCGCGTAACCGTTGAAGACTGCCTGAACCACGTGGAAAACCGTTTTGAGCTGGTCATGCTGTCCACCAAGCGTGCCCGTCAACTGGCCACCGGCGGCAAAGAGCCACTGGTTCAGTGGGAAAACGACAAGCCTACCGTTGTAGCGCTGCGTGAAATCGCTGAAGGCCTGATGAGCTACGAGTTCATCGCCAACGCTGAAATCGTCGAAGACGAACCGCTGTTCGCAGCGTTCGAGGACGAGTCCAACGAGGCCGTCTAAGTCTATGCCTGGTCGACGTAGCACGGCGCGGGGTCACAGCCAACGGCAGGAGTCATCATGCCGAGCATAGACGCCCTCGCCGATCGCTTATCGACCTACCTCGGCAATGACCAGGTCAACCTGGTCCGCCGAGCGTATTTCTACGCCGAACAAGCCCACGACGGCCAACGCCGCCGCAGCGGCGAGGCGTACGTCACGCATCCTCTTGCTGTGGCCAATATTCTTGCCGACATGCACATGGACCATCAGAGCCTGATGGCCGCGATGCTGCATGATGTGATCGAAGACACCGGTATCGCCAAAGAAGCGCTGCAAGCGCAGTTCGGTGAAACCGTGGCCGAACTGGTCGACGGGGTCAGCAAACTGACCCAGATGAATTTCGAGACCAAGGCCGAAGCCCAGGCGGAAAACTTCCAGAAAATGGCCATGGCCATGGCACGCGACATTCGCGTGATCCTGGTCAAACTCGCCGACCGCCTGCATAACATGCGTACGCTGGAAGTGCTGTCCGGCGAAAAACGCCGTCGGATCGCCAAAGAAACCCTAGAGATCTATGCACCCATCGCCAACCGCCTGGGCATGCACGCGATTCGTATCGAATTCGAAGACCTCGGCTTCAAGGCCATGCACCCGATGCGTTCCGCGCGGATCTACCAGGCGGTCAAGCGCGCCCGGGGCAACCGCAAGGAAATCGTCAACAAGATCGAAGAATCCCTCGGCCATTGCCTCGCAATCGACGGCATCCAGGGCGAAGTCAGCGGTCGCCAGAAACACCTCTACGGCATCTACAAGAAAATGCGCGGCAAGCGTCGGGCCTTCAACGAGATCATGGACGTCTACGCGTTCCGGATCATCGTCGACAAGGTCGATACCTGCTACCGCGTGCTAGGCGCTGTACATAATTTGTACAAACCGTTGCCGGGGCGCTTCAAGGATTACATCGCGATCCCCAAGGCCAACGGCTATCAGTCGCTGCACACCACGTTGTTCGGCATGCACGGCGTACCGATCGAGATCCAGATCCGCACCCGTGAAATGGAAGAGATGGCCAACAACGGCATCGCTGCCCATTGGCTGTACAAGTCCAGCGGTGACGAGCAGCCCAAAGGCACTCATGCCCGCGCTCGTCAGTGGGTCAAAGGCGTGCTGGAAATGCAGCAACGTGCCGGCAACTCGCTGGAATTCATCGAAAGCGTGAAGATCGACCTGTTCCCGGACGAGGTCTACGTCTTCACGCCAAAAGGCCGGATCATGGAGCTGCCAAAAGGCTCCACGGCGGTCGACTTTGCCTACGCGGTACACACCGACGTCGGCAACAGCTGCATTGCCTGCCGGATCAACCGCCGCCTCGCACCGCTGTCCGAACCGCTGCAAAGCGGCTCCACAGTCGAGATCGTCAGCGCGCCCGGCGCGCGACCAAACCCGGCGTGGCTCAACTTCGTGGTTACCGGCAAGGCGCGCACGCACATCCGCCATGCACTGAAACTGCAGCGCCGTTCCGAATCCATCAGCCTCGGCGAACGCCTGCTGAACAAGGTGCTCAATGGTTTCGACAGCGCCCTGGAAAAGATCCCGGCCGAGCGCGTCAAGGCGATGCTCACCGAATACCGCCTCGAACTGATCGAAGACCTGCTCGAAGACATTGGTCTGGGCAATCGCATGGCCTATGTAGTGGCGCGCCGCCTGCTTGGCGAGGGCGAACAACTGCCAAGCCCCGAAGGCCCGCTGGCGATTCGCGGCACCGAGGGCCTGGTTCTCAGCTACGCCAAATGCTGCACGCCGATCCCGGGCGACCCGATTGTCGGTCACTTGTCGGCGGGCAAAGGCATGGTCGTGCACCTGGACAACTGCCGCAACATCAGCGAGGTCCGGCACAACCCGGAAAAATGCATCCAGCTCTCGTGGGCCAAGGATGTCACCGGCGAATTCAACGTCGAACTGCGCGTCGAGCTGGAACACCAGCGCGGCCTGATTGCGCTGCTGGCCAGCAGCGTCAACGCAGCCGACGGCAATATCGAGAAAATCAGCATGGACGAACGCGATGGTCGCATCAGCGTCGTGCAACTGGTGGTCAGCGTCCACGACCGTGTGCACCTGGCCCGCGTAATCAAGAAGCTGCGCGCCTTGACCGGGGTGATCCGCATCACCCGCATGCGTGCATAACTCACACCTAACAAGGAGTCATACATGACCAAGACTGTTATCACCAGCGACAAGGCCCCAGCCGCCATCGGTACTTACTCTCAGGCAATCAAGGCCGGTAACACCGTCTACATGTCGGGTCAGATTCCTCTGGACCCAAAAACCATGGAACTGGTTGAAGGCTTCGAAGCCCAGACCGTCCAGGTGTTCGAGAACCTCAAAGCCGTGGCCGAAGCCGCCGGCGGTTCGTTCAAGGACATCGTCAAACTGAACATTTTCCTCACCGACCTGAGCCACTTCGCCAAGGTCAACGAGATCATGGGCAAGTACTTCGACCAGCCATACCCGGCCCGAGCCGCCATCGGCGTAGCTGCCCTGCCAAAGGGTTCGCAGGTTGAAATGGATGCCATTCTGGTCATCGAGTGATGCGCACGGCGCGGCCCTCAAACGCCGCGCCGACTGCTCAGCAAGAAAAGGTTTTGAAAGGATTCCACCATGCGCAAAGCGCTAGCTCTCCCGCTGCTCGCCATTTTCCTCGGCGGCTGCGCCAGCAACCCCGCCGACCGTGACATCAGCGGCACCTGGATCAATCAGGTGGCGATCGATGCCGCAGCCAAGGGCGGCCCCCTGCGCGAAGCGCTTCAGGCCTACGGCCCGAACCTGGAGTGGGACGTCAACACCAAGGCCAGTCAGGCCCGCTACACCAACGGTTTTGAGAACGTCGAAGGACGGCTGCTGGGCGAACAGTCCGGCGCCTGGAAAGTCGACTTCTATGGCAGCTCGGCCAGCGAACTGAAACGCGACGGCGGGCAACTGCAACAAGCCGCCAGCGAAAACGAACCGGAACAGGTTTTTGACCGCGCGCAGATTCCGGTACCGGAAGGCGCGCCGATTGGCGCCAGTTTCGAACGCGCACTGTATTCCGCCTACATGGGCGGCAACTGGAAGATTGCCAGCGGCCAAGGAGAAGGCGGCACCGTGCAGTTCCAGGCCGACGGCCAAGTCAGCGGCCTGCCGGGCGCCGACCGTTATGCCTTGTGCCTGGCGGGCGATTGCGCTTCGATGAGCAGCAACAATGACAACATGTGGCTGCAACTCAATGGTCAGGGCAATGCCTATATCTTTGCGCGCAAGGGCAAGGAACTGGAGATCTTCCAGGCGGTGAACACCGCGCTGGCGGATGAAATGCCGCAGTACACGCCGGGCGAGCGCAAGTGGTTGCTCGAGAAGCAGTAAGCACGCGCTGAGAACAACACATAAACCTGTGGGAGCGGGCTTGCTCGCGAAAGCGGTGGATCAGTCGACATTAAAGTTGCCTGACACTCCCTCTTCGCGAGCAAGCTCGCTCCCACAGTTGTTTTCAGGGGTGTCTGGGAGTCAGCATTTACCTTCGAGGATCGCAGCATAGCCTTCGCGATAACTTGGGTATTTCGGCATCCAGCCCAACGCTTTAGCCCGGGCATTGCTGCAGCGCTTGCTGCCGGTGCGCCGCACGCTGGCATCTTCCGCCCATTCCGTTACACCCAAATACTCGCGCAACCAACCCACTACTTCAGCCAACGGCGCCGGTGCATCATCAACGCCGATATAGAAATCCTCCAGCTTCACGCCCTGACGATCCTTCTCCAGCAGGAACGCCAGCAATCCGGCTGCATCGTCGGCATGTATGCGATTGCCATACAACGGCGGATCAACGGCGACGCGATAACCACGACGCACCTGCGTCAGCAGCCATTCACGGCCCGGGCCGTAGATACCGGTCAGGCGCAGGACGCTCGCCGGGATTCCACTATTGAGTGCCACCTGCTCGGCTTCGAGCATCAATCGACCTGAGTAACCGGTGGCGACGGTTTCGGAAGTCTCATCCACCCACTCGCCGTCCAGTTGCCCGTAGACACTGCTGCTGGACACGAAGATCAGGCGCTCAGGCATTTGCCCATAGTCGCCCAGCCAGCTCAGCACGTTCTGCAAACCCTGCACGTAAGCCGCGCGATAGCCGGCCTCATCGTGATCGGTCGCCGCTGCGCAATACACCAGATAATCCACGGCACCCACCGGCCAGGTCGCCGGGCAGTCTTCGTTGAACAGATCGCCGGCAACGCCGACAACACCGTCCGGCAAGCGCGAGACATTGCGGCGCAGACCATGAACTTCCCAGCCAGCGGTCAGCAATTGCGTAGCCAGACGACTGCCGACATCACCACAACCAGCAATCAAAACAGAAGGCGCGGACATCAAAAAACTCCCATCGGAAAGCGACAGACTAGCCTTGGCAAGAGTCGTGCGGCTAGCAATCAAGGAAAAAAAGATACTCTATTACTTTTGTTAACAAGAATTACTTGCAATAATGCAGGCCACTTTTGTTCTCGGCCTCACGAGGCCTGGAAGAGCATTACCGTTTTTCTATCTCAGGTCCGGCCAGCATGACACGTAATCAAAACCCCGCTTCGCCAACCAACCGACCTCGCGCCTGGAGCGCTCTGGCGGCTCTGCTGCTCAGCCTGATGCTGGCACCGACCGCTGCTTTCGCCGACGCTCAAGCGCCTGCGACACCGGCTGCTACCGAACAGACCGCGCCTGCGGCTGCCGCACCTGACGCGACCGCTCCGGTCCAGACCCTCGACGTTACGCCTGCCGATGCGCCGCAAGCGCTCGAAGCCGACAATACACTGGGCATGGCCCACGACCTGTCGCCATGGGGCATGTACCAGAACGCCGACATCATCGTGAAAATCGTGATGATCGGCCTGGCCATCGCGTCGATCATCACCTGGACCATCTGGATCGCCAAAGGCTTCGAGCTGATGGGCGCCAAGCGTCGTCTGCGGGGTGAAATCGCCGCCCTGAAGAAAGCCACCACGCTTAAAGAAGCCAGCACCACTGCCGCAAAAGAAGGCACCCTTGCCAACCTGCTGGTCCACGACGCCCTTGAAGAGATGCGCCTGTCGACCAACAGCCGCGAGAAAGAAGGCATCAAGGAGCGCGTCAGCTTCCGTCTCGAGCGTCTGGTCGCCGCCTGCGGTCGCAACATGAGCAGCGGCACTGGCGTACTCGCAACCATCGGTTCCACCGCACCGTTCGTCGGTCTGTTCGGCACCGTGTGGGGCATCATGAACTCCTTCATCGGCATCGCCAAAACCCAGACCACCAACCTTGCCGTCGTAGCGCCAGGTATCGCTGAAGCGCTGCTGGCCACCGCACTGGGTCTGGTCGCGGCAATTCCAGCCGTTGTCATCTACAACGTGTTCGCCCGCTCCATCGCCGGCTACAAGGCGCAGGTGTCCGATGCGTCGGCAGAAGTCCTGCTGCTGGTCAGCCGTGACCTCGACCACCAGCCTGAGCGCAGCTCGCAACCGCACATGGTGAAAGTGGGGTAATCGGCCATGGGCCTGCATTTGAAAGAAGGCGCAGACGACGATCTGGCCGAGAACCACGAAATCAACGTCACGCCGTTCATCGACGTGATGCTGGTGCTGTTGATCATCTTCATGGTGGCCGCTCCATTGGCCACTGTGGACATCAAAGTCGACCTGCCTGCCTCGACCGCCAAACCGGCACCGCGGCCAGAGAAACCGGTGTTCCTCAGCGTCAAGGCTGACCAGCGCCTGTTCCTCGGCGAAGACGAAGTGAAGCCTGAAGCACTGGGCGCCACCCTCGACGCTCGCACCAAGGGCAAGAAAGACACGACGATCTTCTTCCAGGCTGACAAAGGCGTGGATTACGGCGACCTGATGAGCGTGATGGATAACCTTCGCGCAGCAGGCTACCTGAAAGTCGGTTTGGTCGGCCTCGAGAGCGCAGTCAAGAAATGATCACGACGCGCCATAAGCTGACGCGTTACAGCGGTAGCCTGGCCTTGGTGCTGGGCGTCCATGCGCTGGCCATCGCACTGGCCATGAACTGGACCGCCCGCCCGCCCATCGAATTGCCTCCACAGGCGATGATGGTCGAGCTGGCACCGGCTCCGGCCCCGCCACCGCCTGCTCCGCCGAAAGTCGTCACACCACCGCAGCCACCGGCTCCGGTTGAAGAGTTGCCGATTCCAAAACTCGCCGAAGCACCGAAAGCCGAAATCGCGGTGCAGAAACCCAAGCCGAAGCCAAAGCCTAAACCGCCGAAGCCGGTCGAGAAGAAGCTGCCCGATCCGCCGAAGGAAAAACCTTCCGAGGAAAAACCGGCCGACACGCCACCGACTCCAGCGCCGACGGAGAAATCCGCTGCACCGGCACCGGGTCCGTCGCCGGCACAAATGGCTGCCAAGGCCAGTTGGCAAGGCACGCTGCTTGCGCATTTGGCCAAGTACAAAAAGTACCCGCAGAGTGCTCAGGCACGTGGCAAGGAAGGCTTGAACCGTCTGCGCTTCGTGGTCGATGGCGAAGGCAACGTGCTGTCGTTCGAACTGGTGGGCCGCTCAGGCAACGCCGATCTGGACCGGGCCACCCTGGAAATGATCCGCCGTGCGCAACCGCTGCCCAAGCCACCGGCCGACATGTTGACCAATGGCTCAATCGAAATTGTTGCGCCGTTTGTTTACTCGCTGGAACGTCGCCGCTAAGTAACACCGCAATACCTGTGGGAGCGAGCCTGCTCGCGAAGAGGTCGCGTCAGTCAGCTCATGTTTGTCTGACCCAGCGCTTTCGCGAGCAGGCTCGCTCCCACAGGGTTATGTGGTGACGGTTGGATCGAGATAAAGGCACCGAAAGGTGCCTTTTGCATATCCATGCACGGCAAACCGGCATTGCCCGGTGTCGCACTCAGCCCTCAGTCTGATAACGTGCGTCTATCGATCGCAGCCGGTATGCTTGGCCCGCACCTTCATGGACGCTTGCTATGACTCTCACAGAATTACGCTACATCGTTACCCTCGCCCAAGAGCAGCACTTCGGCCACGCGGCCGAGCGTTGCCACGTCAGCCAGCCGACCCTTTCGGTGGGCGTGAAAAAGCTTGAAGACGAACTCGGTGTGCTGATTTTCGAGCGCAGCAAAAGCGCCGTGCGCCTGACCCCGGTCGGCGAAGGCATCGTCGCCCAGGCGCAGAAAGTGCTGGAACAGGCCCAAGGCATTCGCGAACTGGCCCAGGCCGGCAAAAACCAGCTGACCGCCCCGCTGAAAATCGGCGCGATCTACACCGTCGGCCCGTACCTGTTCCCGCACCTGATTCCACAACTGCACCGGGTCGCCCCGCAGATGCCGTTGTATATCGAAGAAAACTTCACCCACGTGCTGCGCGACAAACTGCGCAACGGCGAGCTCGACGCGATCATCATCGCCCTGCCATTCAACGAAGCTGACGTGCTGACCCTGCAACTCTACGACGAGCCGTTCTACGTCCTGATGCCGGCCCAGCACCCGTGGACGCAAAAAGAAACCATCGACGCCGGCCTGCTCAACGACAAGAGCCTGCTGCTGCTTGGCGAAGGTCACTGCTTCCGTGATCAGGTACTCGAAGCCTGCCCGACCCTGACCAAGGGCAACGACGGCGCCAAGCACACCACGGTCGAATCCAGCTCGCTGGAAACCATTCGCCACATGGTCGCCTCCGGTCTGGGCATCTCGATCCTGCCGCTGTCGGCAGTCGACAGCCATCACTACGCCCCGGGCGTGATCGAAGTGCGCCCCCTGTCGCCACCGGTGCCATTCCGCACCGTGGCGATTGCCTGGCGCGCGAGTTTCCCGCGCCCGAAAGCCATCGAGATCCTCGCCGACTCCATTCGCCTGTGCTCGGTTGCCAAACCTGCGGCACCGGTCACCGCCGGTTAAGCGAGCGTCATGACGGAGCTGTCGCAAGTGTCGGTGACGGCACTCAAGGGTGTCGGCGAAGCCATGGCCGAAAAATTGGCCAAGGTCGGTCTGGAGAATCTGCAGGACGTGCTGTTTCACCTGCCGCTGCGTTATCAGGATCGCACCCGCGTGGTGCCGATCGGCCACTTGCGACCGGGACAGGACGCCGTGGTCGAAGGCACCGTCAGCGGTGCCGACGTGGTCATGGGCCGCCGCCGCAGTCTCGTCGTGCGTTTGCAGGACGGCACCGGCGGTCTGAGCCTGCGCTTCTACCATTTCAGCAACGCACAGAAAGAAGGCCTCAAGCGCGGCACGCGGGTTCGCTGCTACGGCGAAGCCCGGCCCGGCGCCTCGGGGCTGGAAATCTACCACCCGGAATACCGCGCCATCACTGGCGACGAGCCGCCGCCAGTGGATGAAACCCTGACCCCGGTCTATCCGCTGACCGAAGGCCTGACCCAAGCGCGTTTGCGTCAGTTGTGCATGCAAACGCTGACCATGCTCAAGCCTGACACCCTGCCCGACTGGTTGCCGACCGAACTGGCCCGCGACTATCAACTGGCGCCACTGGCCGACGCGATCCGCTACCTGCACAACCCGCCCGCCGATGCCGACGTCGACGAACTCGCCCTCGGTCATCACTGGGCCCAGCATCGCCTCGCCTTCGAAGAACTGCTGACGCATCAACTGTCCCAGCAACGCCTGCGCGAAAGCATGCGTTCGCTGCGCGCGCCAGCGATGCCGAAAGCGAAAAAGCTGCCACCGAAATATCTGGCCAACCTTGGCTTCAACCCGACTGGCGCGCAACAACGCGTCGGCAACGAAATAGCCTACGACCTCAGTCAGCACGAACCGATGCTGCGGCTGATTCAGGGCGACGTCGGCGCGGGTAAAACCGTGGTTGCCGCCCTCGCCGCGCTGCAAGCACTGGAGGCTGGCTATCAAGTCGCCCTGATGGCGCCGACCGAGATCCTCGCCGAACAACACTTCATCACCTTCAAGCGCTGGCTCGAACCGCTGGGCATTGAAGTCGCGTGGCTGGCCGGCAAGCTCAAGGGCAAGAACCGCGTCGCCGCGCTGGAGCAGATCGCCAGCGGCGCGCCGATGGTGGTCGGCACCCACGCGCTGTTCCAGGACGAAGTGCAGTTCAAGAACCTTGCACTGGTGATCATCGACGAGCAACACCGTTTCGGCGTACAACAACGTCTGGCGCTACGGCAGAAAGGCGTCGGCGGGCGCATGTGCCCGCATCAATTGATCATGACCGCCACACCGATTCCACGGACGCTGGCGATGAGCGCCTACGCCGACCTCGACACCTCGATCCTCGACGAATTGCCGCCCGGACGAACGCCGGTCAACACCGTGCTGGTCACCGACACCCGCCGTGTCGAAGTGATCGAACGGGTGCGCGGTGCCTGCGCAGAAGGCCGTCAGGCCTATTGGGTGTGTACGCTGATTGAAGAGTCGGAAGAGCTGACCTGCCAGGCTGCCGAAACCACCTTCGAAGACCTCACCGCCGCCCTCGGCGAGCTGAAAGTCGGGCTGATCCACGGGCGCATGAAGCCTGTCGAAAAAGCCGCCGTCATGGCCGAATTCAAGGCCGGCAACCTGCAACTGTTGGTCGCCACCACGGTGATCGAAGTCGGCGTCGACGTGCCCAACGCCAGCCTGATGATCATCGAAAACCCCGAACGCCTTGGCCTCGCGCAGTTGCACCAATTGCGCGGCCGCGTCGGTCGGGGCAGCGCGGCCAGCCATTGCGTGCTGCTCTACCATCCGCCGCTGTCACAGATCGGTCGCCAGCGTTTGGGCATCATGCGCGAGACTAACGACGGTTTCGTGATCGCCGAAAAAGACCTCGAATTGCGCGGCCCCGGCGAAATGCTTGGCACCCGCCAGACCGGTCTGCTGCAATTCAAAGTCGCCGACCTGATGCGCGATGCCGACCTGCTGCCCGCCGTGCGCGATGCCGCGCAAGCCTTACTGGAACGCTGGCCGACCCACGTCAGCCCATTGCTCGACCGCTGGCTGCGCCATGGACAGCAATACGGCCAAGTGTGAGCACCGTCGCAGTTTCTGAACCCTTGTTCCAACCAAGCTGGTTATACTCCTGCCATTGTTTCAAAAACGGATACAGACCATGACCGAAGCTGCTCTCGCCCCCGAAACTCCGCACGCTCCGTCTGTTATTCGGCTGCTGCTCAACAAGCTGGACGTTGCCTACGAAGAAGTGCTCGACCACCACGGCCTCAATGCTTCACGCAAAGTGCAGGCGGTGTTGCTGGACGACGCGGTCGGTGCGCTGATGGTGCTGTTTCCTCAGAGCCAGTTGCTGGATCTCAATCGCCTCGCCGAACTGACGGGGCGTCGCCTGACCGCCGTCTCCACCGAGCGCCTGGAAAAAATGCTCGGCAAACACAGCCTGAGCCTGCTGCCGGGCCTGCCGGCGCTGACCAGTTCGCCGTGCCTCTACGAAGAAAGCCTGCTGCGTGAGCCAAAGCTGCTGATCAACTCCGGCGAGCCGGGCGTGCTGCTGGAAATCGCCAGCGAAGCCTTCAAGACGATGCTGACCAAAGCCAGCGCCGCCAACTTCGGCGAAGCCCTGAGCAGCATCCGTCCTAACCTTGATCGCCCGGACGATGACCGCGAGGAAATCACCCAGGCCGTGCAAGCGTTCACCGCGCGGCGCATTCAGCAGCGTCTGGAAGCGACCATCGAGATTCCGCCGCTGGCCGAAACCGCGCAAAAAATCATCAAACTGCGCGTCGACCCGAACGCCACCATCGACGACATCACAGGCGTCGTTGAAACCGACCCGGCGCTGGCCGCACAAGTGGTGAGCTGGGCGGCGTCGCCGTATTACGCGTCGCCGGGCAAGATCCGTTCGGTGGAAGACGCGATCGTCCGCGTGCTCGGCTTCGATCTGGTGATCAATCTGGCGCTGGGCCTGGCCCTCGGCAAGACCCTGAGCCTGCCGAAGGACCACCCGCAACACACCACGCCGTACTGGCAGCAGTCGATCTACACCGCCGCCGTCATCGAAGGCCTGACCCGCGCCATGCCGCGTGCCCAGCGCCCGGAAGCCGGCCTGACGTATCTGGCCGGCCTGCTGCACAACTTCGGTTACCTGCTGCTGGCCCACGTGTTCCCGCCGCACTTCTCGCTGATCTGCCGCCACCTGGAGGTCAACCCGCACCTGTGCCACAGCTACATCGAGCAACACTTGCTGGGTATCAGCCGCGAACAGATCGGCTCATGGCTGATGCGCTACTGGGACATGCCGGATGAGTTGGCGACCGCCCTGCGCTTCCAGCACGACCCGAGCTACGACGGCGCCTATGCCGAATACCCGAACCTCGTCTGCCTGGCCGTGCGCCTGCTGCGCAGCCGTGGCATTGGGTCCGGGCCGGATGAAGACATCCCCGACGCGCTGCTGGAGCGTGTCGGCCTGACCCGCGAAAAAGCCAACGACGTCGTCAGCAAAGTCCTCGAAGCCGAAGTCCTCCTACGCGAACTGGCCTCGCAGTTCAGCCAAGCCTGAAAGCAAACAGGCCCGCTCCCCCAGGATTACCAAAATCCCTGTGGGAGCGAGCCTGCTCGCGAAGAATCCAACTCGGTCTACCAGACCGCCCCGATCGTCCCCCCGCTCTGCGTGGGAATGCATCCCGTGACGCTCCGCGCCACCAAAGGCTCAAGCCTTAGGCTTGGCCTTCCTCGGCTTCAAATACTTCATCAACCCCTGAAACCACATCACCAGCGCCGGATTGCCCTTGATCTGGATCGACTTGTCCTGAATCCCCTGCATAAACGCCAACTGCTTGTTCTTCGCCTGCATCGTGGCAAAGCCATACGCCGCATCTTTAAAGGCAATCGCAAACGCCGGCTCTGCCACTACGCCAGACTTGCTGGTAATCCGCTGATCCTTGACCACGAAATGCCGCGCCACCTTCCCGTCCAGGGTCTGCATCTGAAACACCAGATCCTTGTCACCCAACTGTTGCTGGAACGCAGGATTTGTCCGACTGGCTTTACCCATCAACAGACCCAGCATCCACAGAAGAAAACGAAATTTCATGCGCACAGCCTCAAAAGGAAAATGAACGGCCGGGGCAGTGTAAGGGATTCGGACGATAACGCCACTATCTAGCTCTGTTGGTGGAGGATGCAGACCATTTCCCGCACGATGACTACCAAGTCACGATTCTTCGAGCAACGTCCTACACCTGTTGAAACACATACCTGTAGGAGCTGGCGAAGCCTGCGATCTTTTGATCTTCCGGCCCGCGAATCTATGGGAAATTTCCTGCAAAGTGCGGGGCTGTCCATGAACTAGGCGAGTTGGTGCGATGTGGATAGGCTCTGTGTGTCGCCGCAAAATCGGTGACCGGATGTGCAAGTCCGTATTCGGGGAAAATCAATTAACTGCTCAGGATTTACACCCATGACTGATGAAACATTCGACGCTGATTCAACCTCACCCTACGCGTCTCCCGATTCAAAGAAATTCCACGAAGCCGCCGAGCGCGCCCTCGACCACCATTTCAAACCCGCCGTCGAACCCCGTCCCAAACGCGAAACCGGCCTCTTCAGCCTCTCCCCCGGTACCGACGCCGAAGCCCTCATGGCCAATGCCTCGGAAGACCTGCTGTCCATCAGCGTCATCGCCTGCGATCTGGCTGACGACCTCCACGGCTCTCGCCGCTCGGTGGCACTGGCTCTGAGCAGAATGGCGGACGGGGTGCGATTGATGGTGGAAGGGATGCTTGATCACATTGAAGCGAAGAGCATGGCGGCCAAGCCGTAGCGAGATTTGCGGATAAACAAAGGGGACGTTAAGTCCCCTTTCTGAATATTCCCTGCTTCACTACTCACAACCTTTTTCGGGTTTCGCATCCACGTTGTAATCGTTTTTAAACGAATACTTCTTTGCAGACTTGTAATTCGTATACGTCATCGCATCAACCCGGCCACCCTGAGTGACCATCTGATACTCACCTGTCAGTGCGCCATCAACTACTTCAACCCAAGTTGTCGTGTACTGGTAGGGCCGGCCATACACGAGCTCTTCTTGTTCAGTACTGCGATGAACCAGCCCAATAGCCTGTTTCGACTTGCTGTACTTGACGCCAGCACCGCTCCATTTGGCGACAGAGTCGTAATAGGTTCGGAATTCAAAATTTATGGGTTTGCCTTCGTAGGAGCGGAAGCAAAAAACTTCGGTCGTGACCTCACTATGAGCCGCCAGAGGAACGAAAACGAGCAACGCGGAAAACAATGCAGACGAAAATTTCAAACCGAACATTCCTTTAGCGGTTCATGGGTATCAGCAAACTATTCGGACCTGTTATGCACCAGGCTCAAGCGCGCCACACTTCAGCTCTTTGATTTGCTCGCTCTGAATCGGTATCACACAGGCAAGGAGCTTCTCTCCGAGCCCACGAAGCTCCGTCAAACTGAGCGTCACGTGCAACCCATCCTCGGCAAACGCATGATCCTCAAATCCGGCATCGGCATAGTCCGTCCAAAACGCCTTGCCCTCGAAACTGCAAAAACGCTTGGAGGACAGCACCCTCCAACCGCCGTTGGGCGCCAGTATCTGGACCGTCAGGCATGGGCTACCAAAGGTGCTGACATAACGTGCCACGGCATCGCCGAAGCGCTGGGAGCCGGACAGGTACACCTTGTTGAGGTCAACTACATTACCCGGCTCATCAGCGACGATCGTGTCCAGATAAGTCGCACGCTCCAGACTCATTCTGGCCACGCAGTTGTTGATCGTCGTGACATGCGCTGCCACCCCAGGCTCGATTTCCGTGGCTTCAAGCGGGCATGTGGTGTCGCGTAGCTTGATCCAGGCGCGCTGGGATTCTCTGGCCATGGCGCCCAGCGCTTTACCCTGCTCAGGGTCACGCGCTTGTTGAGCCTCAAACCGTCCCAGCAGTTTCTTGTAGCTGGCATTGAGTAGCGTGTCGGCTTCCTTGCGGGCTGCCTCCACGCACCGATCGACCTGGGCGCTCACGGTGATTTCTTTGCAGTCGTCCTCGGCCATCGCGCAGGAGGCAAACAGGCATCCAAAGGACAACGCGATAAAACGCGCAAACATGTTCAATTTTTCATTCCCTGAATGACGGATCGCTCAACTACACGTTGAGGTATTTTCTGCGCCTTGCCGTCAGCGCTCATAGCGTCGTGGTACTGGCTGTAATAGCGCTGCGCTTCATCTTTGCGATCAAGGCGCCAGAGCGAGTCGGCAATGTTCAACATCAGTACCGTGCGTTTACCGACCGCCTCAACGCCGCGATAAAACTTCAGCGCCAGTTCATCTCTACCGCCCTCGGCCAAGTAGAAAGCCAGGTCGTTAAAAGCTTGAACATTGCGCGCCGGTGGGTGACAAGCCATATAGGACTCTGGACTTATAGTGCGAAGATTAAATTCGAGTTCTTCCACGCGAGATTGCGGCATCTCAATATTTGAGACCTGCTTCAATAAGTCCTTTGGAGACGGCGTCTGCATGACGAGGTCAGGCGCATCCTCTTCCCCGGAAGTCCACCGATTGCCCTCCCACTTGCCGTAGCAATACCTGGCTGCAGGCTGACTGAGCACGCAACCGGTCTCCATCGAAATAACCCCGCAACCAGTTTCCTCTGTCGGGATTTCTTCACCCTCCTGGCCAATGACAACGCCATACAGAGTCTGAAGGAGGAGTAATGTTTTCTTGTCGGGACTTAACCAAGCCTCATGCGTTTCAGTACCCACCGCGGGTACATAGAGGGGAAACGTTTTTCCATTGGCGGTAAACGAGGCAACCGCCGCCTCCGCAGCAGGCCTGCCCCATGTCTTGTCCTTCAACGTCACTAAGTGCCCGCCAACCCCCACGATCTCAATATTTTCAGACAAGGCATTGGCTGAAGCTGTCAGGCTCATGACAATCATCAACCACTTAAGGCTGCCCGCGAGAAGACGGTTCATCCACTCACTCCTCATCCATCGGCGACGATTCCACGTCGGTCATGCTCAGCAGCCGGAATTCGTTGTTCACAAATTCGTAGTAACGGTCCCGGTTGCCGCTTTCCAACGCGTTCCCCTGGGCGTCTTCTTCACCGTCGAGCGTGATGCCGGAGACGATGATCAGGCGACTGTTGGGCTGGTAGACCATGCCGAACGTGCTGCCGTCGTAAGCATTGGGCAGACCGCCAACCACTTCACCGGTCTGAGCGTCCAGCACTTCGCCGCAAATCGCGCTGCCGCCACAGCCGAGCCTGTGCAGGATGTAATGGCCGGCGAAGTTGACCTTGCCTTTCAGGGCTTGCACCCGTGCTTGGTCCATCATTGGGCTGCTGTTTTCTTGCGGCACCAGCTTATGGTTGGGGCCGGTAAAAACTGGCGTGATGGTGTAATCCTTGAAGGTTGGATCGGCAGCGAATGCCATGGACGCGGCAGCCAATATCAAGCTGCCGAGAAGAACCGAAAATCCTTTCACGTAGTAACTCCATCGAGGCAATGCATTTTGGGTGTGTTCATTTGAAGGCAATGCCGCGCACCGCTTTCCTGATTTTCTCGAACTCTTCGTTGCTGATCGCCAGCGGGGCGGATGAACCCGATTCCGCCGAGCCAATCAGCACGTCTTTACCCCTCAGCAGGCAAAAAGCGATGCGGGTAATGTGCCGTCGTGACTTGTCGTGGAAACCGAAGATAAAACCCGAAGAGTTCTCCCCACCCCATTGTTCGAAGGTGTAGGTATTCGCACGACCCGCCAGAGAGTTGGGCACCCAGCCCTGATCGGTAAGGGTCGCTGGACACCTGCGGTCGTTGTCATCACGCAGGATTTGCATCGCAAACGCATCGTCTGCTGGGGGTTTCCAGTCGGTGAGAAGCGAAAAGTACTCCGAGTTTTCACACATCAAACCAAACCACGGCAGGCTCAGGTCACCATGTTTCTCGAAGTGCCAATCGGCACCACTCGACGTCTGCGCTTGCCACAAGCTGGGGGCGCTGGACGGTTTGGGCAGTTGTTTGGCTGCGATAAATACCGAATAGAAATCGTCGAACTTCAGCCATTGGTTCTGCAGCAGCGGCATGGAGAACCGACACGAACCCATGTCTACAACTGTCTCGGTCGGGCCTTGCGCAACCGGCGACTGGCCGGGCTCGTTACCGACCAGTACAGGAGCTGCGGCAGTCACATAATCCACCTGTAAAAACGCGACCAGACCAAAGATCAATTCGCGGAGGCATCGTAGTTTCACTTCGCATCCTTCGAATTGATCAATTCCAAATCCCCATCCCGATACACCACCTCACACCCCACCCACGCCGGATCCACCTGCGGTATCACCGCCGACGGCTTGCGCAATTCGCGCAACAAAGTCGAGCCATGCGACAAGCGTCCGCCCATCCGCGCAATCACCGCCCGCGCTGTTTGATAGTGCGCATGTCGCCCAGGATCGAGGGTGTCTTCGAGCAGAATGTCGGCGCCGAGGATGCCTTGCACCTGCCCCGGATAAATCATGAACCCGGTGGCCTGCTCAGCACCTTCGCGACCGTCCTGCCAGAAGCTGCCATCGCGGGTGCGCACGTCCGGATGCGGCGCGAACCAGTGCTCGCGATCCGCCAGCGGCATGGCCTGGTGCAGACGGAAGAAGATGCGCATGAGGTTGTCGCGGTAACACTCGCGCACTTGCAGGTAGTAACCGCGCAGGCCCGGTAGGCCGGTCGAATGCGCGAGGCGGATCAGCCCTGACCATTGCGGGAATGGCTGTAGCGGCAGATCGCTCGACGCGGGCCGAGGGGTGGCCGGATCGGTTTCCCACGGCAATCGATGCGGACTGTTTTCAAGGTTGTCGTACGCGGTCGGCGGGCGCCCAAGCCAGTCGCCGCCGCTACTGGCCAACGCCGTGGCGATGCACAGATTGCCTTGCACCACGAACACGTAAAACCGGGTGAACCAGTCTGCCAATTGCTGGCCATCGGCAGCTTGGACGACGAGTTCGGCCAGCTCCCGGTCGAACCGGTGTAAGCCGCTTTCAAGGTTCAGCAAATGCCCGCGAGCCTTGCGTTGCATACGCAAAAACAGCGGCAACGAACGCAGCATCTTCAGCGGTTGCCACGGTAGATGCGGCGTCGCCCCGCCAACTTCACCGGCGTAGTTGCTGGCGCTGATGCCCCAGTCGGCCAGCCGGGCGAGAAACAGATCATTGTTGATATAGGACGCGCCGCCGAACACGGCAGTGAACGGCTCGTTGTCCTGCAACACCCGCGCATCCCAACGCGCCATGATCGCCGGGATACTCGCCGCCGCGCGGCGCTGAGCGTACTCGACAAAAACGCTCGGTTGCGGTGGCAAGATCTCGGCGATGTTCGCGGCGGTCAGGTGCCGGCGCCAACCGTAATCGCTGATCGGCCGGTATTGCAGCAGCCACAGTTGCGCGCCGTCCCAGGCCCATTCGACGTCGCCGGGGACGTAGTGGAACACCCGCAACACGTCTTGCAGAAATTGCCATAGCCGCTCTTCGGTCAAGCCGTGGGATGGCGTGAACGCGCCGCTGCGCCAGGCATCACCAAGCCGCGAAAGTGTCGCGCGCGAGGGGCTGACGTGACCGTCGGCCAGCGATTCGAGATGGCCTTCAACCCACTCCAGCTCTACCGAGAGATGGCGCACAAAAGCGATCCCGGAAACGACCGGCGTGATGAAGCGCTGCACCACCACTTCCTCAACGCCTTCGGCGATCAATTCGGCGATGCGCGTTGGCACATTGGCGGTCGGCTCGCGCAGATAAGTCGTGCTCAACCCGGCGTTGGCCGAATCGGCCTGATCTTCGCCGTAACTGGAGGAGCGCACCGCCCAGGTCACGTCGGGTTGGGCGGCGAGAAATGCCGGCAGACGCGGATCGCTGCAATCGTTGAGCGTCAGCGCTGCCGGCACCGGTTGCCGGGCCAGCTCAGCCAAACGCAAACGCCCACCCTTGGTATGCGCAACAAACCCGCGCTCGCCCGACTCCAGCCACTGCGCGAACTGCGCGGGCGAGTCGATCCACGGGTAATGACCCCAACCGGGTTTGAGGCTGATGGTCAGATCTGCGCGGGCGAGAATCGCCGACCACGCTGCCGCTTGCTCGATGCCGAGCACCGCGTCCTGATCGCCCCAGACCAGCTCGACCGGATCGGTGATCCACTCCAGCAGCGGCAGCGCGGTGTCGGCCCGCACCAGATCCCAATGCGGCACGAATGCACGGCAGCGCGCATAACCGGCGCCCATGCGCTGGTACTGCGCGGGCGTCCAGGTCTGATTGGAAAACTTGCGCGCGAACAGCGTGGGTTTGTTCGACAGCAGCCAGTGAATGGTCTTGCGAATCGGCAGCGGCGACATCAATGCCGGCAAGCGGCGCTGCCACAAAAACGCCCCGACCGGCGCCAGCAAAACGCTGCGCGAAAAGTGCCCGGGGCGACGTTGCAACGCATGCAGCACCAGCAACGCATTGACCCCGACCGCCATGATCGCGCTGCCCTGCGCCGTCATCGCCAGCAAGGTCTGCGCGTAGTCCGCGAGATCCTCGCAGGGCGGCTGGGGATTGGCACCGAAGCCCGGCAACTCCAGCGGCACCAAGTCGTAGCGCTGGAAGTGCGGCAGCGCGTCATCCCACCAATCGGCGGCGCTACCGTTGCCGGCCAGCAGGTACATCAACGGCTTGCTCATGAGCGATCCTCAGATCAGATCGCGCAGAGCGGCGTCGAGGGTTGGATGGCGGAATGTGTAGCCGGCCTCGGTCAAACGCTGAGGCACCACGCGCTGACCGTCGAAGAACAACTGCGCCATCTCGCCTGCCATAGCACGCACCGGAGCGGCGGGAATGTGGAACCACACCGGGCGTTTGAGGACCTTCCCGGCATTGGCGGCGAACGCTGCCTGAGTGACCGTTTCGGGCGCGACCATGTTGTAAGTGCCGACCAGACTTTCATCGTCGAAGGCCCGGGCGATCACCTGAAGCACATCGTCGCGATGCACCCAGCTCATGATCTGCCGACCATCGCCCATACGACCGCCGAAACCCAGGCGGAATGGCAGCAGCAACGGCGTCAACGCACCGCCGGGGCCGAACACCACGCCGAGACGCAGCACCACCTGACGCACGCCGAAGTCGGTGGCCGGTTGCGCGGCGGCTTCCCAACGCGCGCAGAGTTCGGCCATGAAGCCGTCGCCCTTGCTAGCGCGTTCGTCGAGGTTTTCGCTGGCGTCGCGCACGCCGTAGAAGCCGATGGCCGAGGCCTGAATCCACAGCGCTGGTTTATGCTTGGTGTTCTTCAACCAAGTCATCAGTGCTTCGGTGGTGCCGAGTCGGCTGGCGAGCAGTTGGGCCTGACGCTTGGGAGTCCAGCGTGGGCCGGCGACGGGTGCGCCTGCGAGATTGATCACTAAGTCGAAGGTTTCGTCGTGGCTGAGTTCGCTGAGCGAATGCATGCAGCGGACGCGGCCGTTGAATAGATTGGCCGCGCTCAACGGATCGCGCGTCAGTACGCTGACAGAGTGGCCGGCGTCGAGTAATTGATTGACCAAGGCTTCACCGATAAAACCGGTGCCACCGGTTAGTAGCACGCGCTTGTAGGCGCTGTCGGCAAACGGGTTGGATTGGCTCGGTGCCTTTACTGAAGAAGCCTTTCGGCGGTCATGCCGATACAGCCAGAACAGTGGCGGCAACAACACCAGCAATGCAAAACCATCTAGCCATAGATGCGACCAAACCTGTTGTTGCGCTGAGAGCCACATGTCCTGCGGCGCCCATAACAGGATGCCGGCGCTCAACCAGCCCCAGACTGCCGGTGTTTTCAAGCGATTGCCCAAGTGCACCAGCGCGAGCATGTACAGCGAATAACTTTGCAGCGTCGCGCCGAAGAGTGCGAGCCACCAGACCTGTTGTTCGTGGCCGGCGATAGGTACCGCATCAGCGCCCCAGAATGCGAGTTCCAGATTGTGCAGATAGCCGTCAAGTAAACCGGAATGCCCGGCCCAGGTCAGGGTAACGCCGGCGAGAATGTGCACGATTGCGGCGGCGTATAGCCAGAGCACTAACGCGGGACGAAGGGTGATCGAGGGGGCTGGCATTCCGTGTCCTGAGCGCATTCCTTGGGGGTGGGGAGTTTAAAGGAAAATCGCGGTCGTCAGATGCTCAAGTATTAAACGTTTAAGCGCCGCGGATTCTGGCTCAGCGCATATGAAAACGCGTTAGCCATGATGGCGGAACGCGTTTGATCACATCGCGGTGAAAAGGCGTCGGGCGCTGTAAACGCCCTTCCTCACTTACCGCACTAAAAGCATCTGCTGGCCACTATCGGTTCGGCCACTTCGGACTGAAGTCGCTTAATCGCATTGATACCCGAGTCGTTACCTTTGTCGGCAGCAAGCTGATAACAGGCCAAGGCGCGAGGAGTATCTTTCTTTCCTAGATCGCCGCTTTTCCAATAATCGCCTAACGAAACGAATGCATGCATGCGTTGATCCCATGGTGGTAGCACGAATCAACTCTTTTTCAACGTCCAGCGGGCGCTGGCAGGGTCCTGAACCGGCCAATTCATTGCCAAAACAATAGAAGCCAGCCAACGACTCAGCACCGCTCGGCGAATCAACAGCCGCTGCTTTGAAAAGAGCCTCAACTTTGCCGTATTCCAATTGCGGTGCCATACCCGACAGACTCAGCCCGGCCGCAGCCGAACTAGATATAGGATCGCCTGAAGCGGCCGCGCACAGGTAATTTTCCAAAGTCGCCTCAAAAAGTTCTCCTGTCAGTCGGTATTGCTCAAGGCCGCCCAAGCCAGCAAATCCTTGTCCGCGCTGCCAACAGAAATTCTCCGCACGACTCATTTTCCGCGTACTGGCTACAGAAAGCTCTTTATCAGGAATCGACCAGTCCTCAACCCCATCAAGCGTCCAGCAGGACTTCCGCGAAAAGTTGAAAATCTTGATATTGCTGTTGCCGGCGCGTTTATCCACAACGTTAACGTGGCGGTCATCCACCTTCTCGATCTCTATTCCTTCCACTTTCCCATCGGGCACAGCCACCATTAAGGGAAACGCCATATCGCGTCCCACCTCCGCAGTAACGTAAGTCACAATCCGCCCTATATCCGACGTCCCCTTTAATACCAGCAGCTTCACGGCCTGCGCAGTTAATCGCTTCTGCGATTCGACATTAGCGGAGAATGCTGGAAGAAACTGTGCAAAGTCTTGCGTAGGGCACGAGCCACGTCCAATTGTCGGGCCACTCCCGCTATCGGACGCGATATTGTCCAAAAACACTGAACGGTCACGACTCATACTGGCGATGCAATTGTTCACCGCTGCCACATGCGCCGAAGAGCCCGGTTCCGTCTCCAACGCATCGACTTGGCAATCGGTATCGCGCAGTTTGATCCAGGCGCGCTGAGCCTCCTGAACCGTTGCCTTTTGGCTCGCCGCAAGAACTGGATCAGTTTGATACCCACCTTCGAGCCGAACCATCAGTTCTTGATAACTGGTATTCAACTGCTTATCTGCAGCAACCTTGGCACTCACAGAACATCTTTCCCTCTGAGAGTTCGTAGTGATATCGGCACATGCATCGTCAGCAAATGCATGTCCCCCCAACAGAGATAAACCACCAATCAGCACGGCGGGCAGCACCGGAATAAGATATTTACTCAAGGCAAATTCCAACAATATTTTGCGAAAGTGTATTTTTAAGTCGTGCTTATTCTTCAAGGGAGATAGCCATTTTCAGTGTAGATCCATTCAGATAAACGACTGCTTCGCGCCCATTAATATCGACAGGGGTAGGATTCTGGATCATTCCTTCATCACTAGCCTTCGCAATTTTTGTTAACGTCTTATCCGCAACATTGGCACGCCAAATAGTTTCATCACCATTCTTGAAATAAAACGTCGGCCGTGACTTGCTCCAAATCGGAGCATATATATTCCAATCGGCCTCGGGCCGACCAGCCTGCGCTATCGTTTCATACCCTGAGGTGTGCGAGTAGTACGCTTGCAATTTTCCATACTCACCACCCCAACCGAATGTCAAACCACTAACAGCATTTTCATCAGTATTTGGCCACTGCTGGAACAGCAAACTGCTTTCCAATGGCGGAGATTTTGAACCGAGCTTATAAACCATCCCCCGCAGCTGATTCTTGGAGAGCTGCTGTCGATAGTAAAACGCCCCATCCAAGATTCCCGCGAATCTTTTCCCTTCGTCGTTTGAACCCAAACTCAAAGCACCGTCAAAACCGATATCTTTCGCAATCGTGTGCAATACCGGCCCGTCGTTGCGATCAACGTACTCATATAAATTACCCCGGTACGCAATCATCGCCGCATCAAAATGCCCTTCAAACACGATGACATGCAACATGCCTGAAATTGTTTCTGCGGAGATCACAAATCGTTCGACAGCTCCTTTTTCATTGGGAAGCCATGCTAAATCAATGACCTTCCATGAGCGCTCAAACTGTGTGTACGGCTTATCACCCAACATTAACTTAATATCTTTCTGATTTGGCCTAGGCGCGATAGGAACCGGCGACAGAAAGCGTATCTGCCTAACATAAGAGTCCTCTAAACACTCTACTGACTCACAAGAGTTACGCTCTGACTCAAGCCATTCACTTTCGATTATTTGTAAAGCTCGCCGATTTTTTATCGGTTTGAAGACCTCACTGAGCTTTTCGTCCATTGCGGACAAAGAAGGAGAACTACAAATTTTCCTCTCTACTTCCGTCGAAGCTTTGCCACAGTCGAAACTCGCAGAAAATGCGACCGAACTGAATATCAAAAAGGTTAACGATAAAAAGCAGGGGAGCGAATATAAATTTTTCATTGAATCAGCCATCAAAGAAATTTTCCCACCATCGAAACGGATACGTTTACGCTCCGCCTCAAAATCAAATAATTTTGGCGCAACAAATAAATGCGTCTCCTCTCATAAGCGTCGAGACTTCGAGTCGAATTGCCGATGGTGCGCAGCTTATGGTCGAGCGTGCGCTGGATCATCTGGAAGAATTGATAGCGGCGAGGCAAGAAGCAAAAACGTAAGCGGCACGAGGGGACGGATCGAGCCAAATGAGAAGCCGTCCCCACTGCACAACGATTTAAAGACTCTCACTCATACCCGCGCATTCTTTCGTGTCAGCAAGAACCTTACGTTCACCGTAGTTAAAAACACACACCGGCTTTTTGAAACTACCTCGCATTTTCTTGCAAGCAATGTCACTATTTTCTTTATAAATACACTGCTCGCCAGAAACAATTAATTCCTTGCCTGGCGTCAAAGTCACGACTTTTGAATCGTCAATACGATAAACACTTTCGTATATTGAACCGCCAGATTGCTGAACATCTTTGTAAGTCCCGTTCTCCGACTCCGAAGCGTTAGCAGGAATATCTCCTATGTAGTTAGCTTTTCCGCCTTTTGCTGGAGCAGAAAAAACCATCAATTGTGCATTCAACCCCATATTATCACTGGTTGGATAAGAAAATATAATCACATTGTTAGCCGCTCCTGACGTTTCTCTAACAACGTAATCTGACCGACATCCGCGATCAGCATTATCAAGGGAGAAGGTGCCCCCCTCAAAAGAAAGAGCCAAGCTAGCTGATTCGGATCCCTGATCAGCTTCCTTGCATATCAGACTATGCTCTACTGAACTAGAATGTGCAGCACCACTATAGATAAAAAACGATAATACGATCAGTCGAATCATGCGGCTCACCTTAGAAAAATTTTAGAAGTTTATTTGTCATTGTCTCTCGAGCAGGAAAATTTGCTGCAGCCGGCCACGGGTGAGCAGAGTCCGTGCCGACTAAAGCACCATCCCCCCTAATACGTCGAGTCATTTGCGGAATATCGTTAGCGTCGGCTATTCCTAGCAGTTTATTTTTCGCCCAAAACCAACCTGCCGTATCAATACAAGTGAACGGCTCATCTTTTACACGATCTGGATTTACTATAACAGGCGGCCTTATCTGGGCATCTAACTGCGCGATTGTTGCAGCATTTTGAATTGGCAGCGTAGCCTTCTGCGCTCCGGTAACTGTAGCTCCAGAAATGGTAATACCCCACCACGAGGTATGCTTCCACCAGTTATTTGAAAATGAACTAGCTTGCAACCATCCTCTGTAAACCCAATAATTGGCATAGTTAGCCCTACCGGTAAGCTGCTTCAAGCCGCGCCCTCTGAAATCTCCGCCATCGTTGTACTTTATGTTGCCCAACCAACCATTGTAATTCGAAGCATTAGCATACCGCCTAAAATAATCATGCGGGGCACCATTATACAGTTCAGACATCATTGCAAGTTGACCCGACTCGACGCCTGCCTGCCCAAAAAAGTGCGACCGCCTCAACCTACCGACGATTAAATACTTAGAAAGGGTTTTATTTATATGAACAAGGTATTTATTTATATTTGCATCGGATGCAGTAGGGTAAACCCCCTTCATATCGCTCTTGGTAAGCCAACCACACTGGCTGAAGGTACGGATAAATTCTTTAGGAGGAAAATGCCAATGCATATGATCGATCCCTACCAATGCTGCCTCCTCCCAGAATCCCAAGGCTTGCTGGTGAGACTTCAACTTTGCGTATTGATCTTCCGGCAGCGGTCCGCCCTCCGCCACCTTCTTTAACCAATCATATCGAGTATCAAAGTCATTTTTACACCACTCACTTGGGAATTTGCACACTAGTCGCTTTACACGATCTTGAACTTCAGACTTTTCAAGTAATGACTGCGTCAACTGGCGCTCTGCGACGTATCTAGTTGAAAGATCCTGCTGCTCATTAGCCGAAAGAGTTGCATATGCGGGAGATTTGGCGATGCTAACAGCATCTAGATTATCAGAAACGACTTTACCAGCATCCAAATTTAATACAGCTCGGATGAATTGAGATTGGCAGTGGCTATCAGCGTCTGTATCGTCATCTACTAACTGCCACCCTTGCCAATGCGGAAAATCTGCATCGCTAAATTTAGTCACAGAAAAAGAATTGAGATCTATCCAACCAGCCTTACTTTCCTCACCAGTTTTTCCTGGAATTTTTATTTTCCGCCAATGGGCCGCATCAGCTGGCATAAGTTGGTCACCGCTCAACACTCTACCAAACCTAAGCAGTTCGAATCCCGCGCTAGGCGACTTTGGAAACTTTTCGGTCGCTGTGTTATATAGGTCATATTCATAACTACCACTCTCGGCCTGCGAGCCTAGCTCAAAGCCAGAATGGCTATATGTAGTAAGTTTGCACTGCCCTTTGGCGTAACTCATCCTAAGGAACATGCCATTTTGCAGCTCCGAAGCTAACGACCAATCATACCCCTGAACTGAATCGTTGACATTTGATGTGGGCGCCCCAGCTTCCTGAATCGGGGCTGGCCCCGAAGGCATGGCGGGGCATCTATATACAACGGGAGAATCATTCTGTGCTGATAGAATATTATTTGGCGCTCTTTCATAAATAAGAACCTCTGGAGGAATAAAAAAATAAGTATCTCCCCAAACGCAATCTGAGCGCCCATGACCTGTCTGAAATTTTAAATCCCTTTCTTTCCTACCTACTAGATTCTCAATTTGGCCTTGATCAGCGACTACTTCAAAATGAATTCTCCCGCTCTCTCCATATATACTACCCGCCTCACCAATTTTATCTTTACGGGCAATCGCTTTACCCTTCTGTGGCGCTGCAATTAATATTTTCGAAAGGTGCATGTAAATAGAAAAAAATACGACCTTCGCCTTTTCGCCTTCACCTATTTCTGTTTCATGTCGAATAACCACACATCCGTCATCAGTCCATTTGTTCCGATAGCGTAATGCATGATCTGGAGGCGCAGTGCTTTCAAGGGTAGGCTGACGAAAATAAGCCAGAGTGCCATCTGAGATAGCCTTTACGGGCAATGTACCCCCTCCTTCTTGAGGAGCAGTTAGATGGATGCCACCATGCCAATTAAGGTCAAAACTCAGCGGATAACCACCATCACCGGGAATACCGCCAACCATGGCACGTGCCAGATAAGCATCGTCGGTTTCTCCCGCTACCGGAGTAGGAAGAAATGGAGGGCTAATGATCATTCAAAAAATTCCTTGTTCATATTGACGCTTGTCCGTCCGCTCAAAGCGAGAAAGGGTAATCAACTGTCGGCTTAACCTTCTCAGGCACCGCATTCCCCAACGCCTGATCCATCAAACTCCCCGCCTTATCCTTATCCGCCGCCCCCGGCAGCACCGGCGGTTTGATCCCGATGCCCGTGCCGGAGCCAGCCGAGCCCCCGGCATTGATCTTGATCACCGGCCCGACCACCGTCACCCCACCGCCATCAAGCTTGATAAAGCTCCCACCACCCAGCACGGTCAGCTCAGTCCCCGCCTCAATAACAATCTTGTCCCCAGCCTTGAGGTGAATCTCTTTCCCCACACTGGTCAGCTGCGCCGTGCCCAACTTCACATGCTGGTTCTGCCCAACCGTCAGGTGATCATCCAGCTTCGCTTCAATCTTGCGGTCGGAAATCGTCGTGCGATGTTCTTCGGCTTTGAGCTCGGTATAGGTGTTCTTCACCACTGTGTCATGACGTTCATTGCCGACCCGAATCTTCTGGTCATGCTCAACGTTTTCATCCCAATCGCGCTGCGCATGGATGTAGATCTGCTCCGCACCTTTCTTGTCTTCAATACGCAGTTCGTTGTACCCACCACCACCCGGGGAGCTGAGCGTTTTGAAAACGCTGCGGGTTTTGTTCGCAGGCAAGGCATACGGCACCGGGTTTTCCTTGTGGTACAGGCAGCCGGTCACCAGCGGTTGGTCGGGGTCGCCTTCGAGGAAGGTGACGAGGACTTCCATGCCGATGCGCGGGATGCTGATGGCGCCGTAACGGTCGCCGGCCCAGGAGCTGGAGACGCGTAGCCAGCAGCTGGTTTTGTCGTCGGCGAGGCCTTCGCGGTCCCAGTGGAATTGCACTTTGATGCGGCCGTATTGGTCGCAGTGGATTTCTTCGCCTTTGGGGCCGGTGACGTGGGCCGTCTGGCTGCCGAGGACGCGGGGTTTCGGGTGTTCCAGGGCCGGGCGGTAGAACACGTCCCACGGGGTGGCGAGGAAGGTGTTGCGGTAGCCCTGGTGGAAGTCGTCCTTGTTGTCGGTGGTGTCGCTGGTTACGCCTTCTTCGAGGACTTGCGGCTGTTTGCCTTCGTGGACGATTTCGGTGAGCAGCCACAGGTCGTTCCACTCGGTTCGCGGGTGGTCGGACATTTCCATGAAGTGGCCGCTGACCAGTTTGGTCTGGTCGCCGCGACCTTCGGCCTGGCGGTAGTCGGCGCGGTGACGTTCGAGGGCGCGTTGGCTGAGGAACTTGCCGCGCGCGCGGTCGATGAAGCGGCCCGGGTAGTCGTAGTCTTCGAGATCCGGTTCGGTGCTCTCGCCGTCAGGTTTGTACGCGGCCTCCATTTGCAGGCGCGGTTTTTCGAAGTCGTAATCGCGGCGCATGGTGCGGCTGGTGCGGGTTTCCAGGCGCAGTTTGAAGCCTTTGATCACCGGTTCTTCGGCGACCATGCCGCTGCCTTGCACGTACGCGGTCGGCTGGCCGAGGTCGGGGAACACGGTCTGATCGTCGCCGAACACCAGCAGGTGGCCTTTTTCGCTGTGCTGGAAGTGGTAGTGAATGCCTTCCTCTTCGCACAGGCGCTGGACGAAATGCAGGTCGGTTTCGTCGTACTGCACGCAGTAGTCGCGATCCGGGCACGGCTGGCTGAGCTGGAAGCTGTAGGCGTTGCCCTTGATGCCGTGTTCTTCAAGGATCAGCGCGATGATTTTCGGCGCCGACATCTGCTGATAGATGCGCTGGTTGGTGCGGTGATGCAGGTATTGCAGTTGCGGCACCATCGACACTTTGTAGCGAGTCAGACGCTTGCCGGCATCGCCTTGGGCGACGCGATAGATCTGGCCGTGGATGCCCGAGCCTTGTGGATCGAATGCGAGAAACGCCTGCTTGTGCAGCAGTTGTTCGAGGTCCAGATCAGGGTTTTCGCTGACCAGTTCGAGGTCGAAACGAAACGGCTGGCTGATGCCTTCGGTGCCGGTGAACGACAGCACTTGCAGGTCGCCGACGTAGTCTTCGACCTTGAGGCTGAAGTGGGTTTCGTTAGCTGGGTTGAACATAAAGTGCTCCCTGTTCGAATGTCATCCGTTACGCCCGAAACCGCCGATGTAAGACGCTCCCTCATCTGGCCTTCGCAATTTAAACAAATAACGCTACATATCTCTGTCCAGCTAAACGGATGGCGTGTTCGTCGGACATTTCCCGCAAGACGCCGAGCCATCCATGAACTATCCGACCTCTCCGTTCGCCGCTAACCTTGATTTGTCACCGCAAAAAACGGTGACACGGACGTGCAAGTCCGGGTAAAAGACGACGCGCAACGTCATTGGTCGCTGATCAGGCATATCCCTGCTCGCGGTACCGACTGTATGGCGGCTGTGCGTGGGAGGTCCTTCTTTCGAGAGCGATCTGCCGGGTCCGTCTGCCCGGTCTTGCACACCTGCGCACAGCTGCCACCTTATTCGCGTGCAAGCGAACGGTGGTAGCTCCTTACCTACAGACGGAGAAACACCCATGTTCAAGGTGACGCCCAACCCGCCAGATAACGCTGGCACCCCCGCCGAACAATCCCTCGACACGGAACAGCTCGACAAAGAAGCCGCCGACCGCGCCTTCGCTCACTACTTCCCGCCTACCAACGACAAACAGTCCAAACGCCGCAAAGGCAGACTTTTCACCGTCCCCAATGACATCGACTCGGAAGCCCTCCTGGCCAACGCCTCCGAAGACATGCTGTCCATCAGCGCCATCGCGGCCAAATTAGCGGACGACGTCGAAGGCTCGAACCGCTCAGTTGCGCTGGCCCTGAGTCGAATCGCCGATGGTGCGCAGCTCATGGTGGAACGTGCGTTGGATCACCTAGAAGAATTGCTTGCGGTGAGGCAGAAAGCGAAAAAGTAAGAGGTGTCCGTGGGGCGGATTGGAAAATAAATCCGTCCCTTTTGTTCGGTCCCTTTTGTTCGTTTGCTCCCAGTTAATACCCAGCACCCTCAGAAAAACATCTTCCGTCGGACAAGTCTGCTGGGATTTCTTTATTTCCTACCTGATACCAGCTCCCCAACGATTGACTCACGCAGTAAGTATGCTTTTCCAGATCGAAAAACAGCGCAATCACTTCGTCAGCCATAGCCCCACTGGTAGGGGAAAATAATCGAATATTATACAAAACATCTGGTGAAGTGACTTTCCTTGAAGACTCAACTCTAGGCTTCCCCACAAACTCACAGGGCGCACCAGAAAACAAATTAGAGAGAACTCGCCCATTTGAAACATATATTGAGCAGTTTTTAATAGAGTCTTCAAAAGTCACTGCGGATATGAACCCTCCGCCCCAGGACAAGGTCCCCATAGCATAGGAATGAACATCAACATCCTTCATTTCATTTTCTTTCGCTATCCCAGCCCTTAAATCACTGGGCATTTGTACCAGCTCAAGACTTTGACCTGCGGAACTTGCCAACGAATTGGCAACACAAGTGCTAAATATAAAAACAGCCAATAAAAATTCTTTCATCAAGGCTTACTCATAGAAAAATTGACAACAACAGTTTGTCTCGGCGTAGTGATGGTCTCAATAGTCGAGGTCGCGACGGAGTCACTCAAATACCGGAAGACATACTGCGCATATGCTTGACGCTCATGATATCCGTTACCCCCACCATTGACCAAAACTGAAACACTGCCAACAGCAGCAGCACTGAGGGCTGCATCACAGCTACGATTTATATTTAAATCTTGACTTCTATTAACAACCTTAGACACCCAGTAAAATCCACCACTATCACAAGCGTTGTGGGAGTTCGTTTTAATTAATGTCGGATCATACCGCGGAGCCCATCGCTTAGGAACTCCGATAACTCCAATGATAGCGCCATTGGAATTTCTTTGAGTCGGGTCAGCCCAGTAATGGGTTGAAGTTGCAGTAATTCGAGCATCAGTATACTGCCCCCCCGCTGCGGGAAGTGCGGCCGCCCTATAATCACCATATTTTTCATAATTACCAGCCCATGTTAGCTGCATAATCCCCCGCCCATAGAAAGCGGCATAATATTGCGCCATTGGAATATTAGGATTAGGGTGTCCAGACCCATACTCTGACAATGTTCTCCAACGATCAGTCTCAAGAATTGTTTGAGCCAAAAAGTGAGTTCTTCGCTCAACAGTAACTAAACCATATCGAAGCATCGTTTTATTCATGTTCACGTAGTGATCTGCAAAACGACTTTTCGCCACAGCATGAGATATTTGGTAGACACTTGGCGATCCAGCTGTATGGGCAACCCAGTTATTACCGACTCTTTCGTAAAAGTGGTACTTCGGTAGAGTATAGGCGAACTCATCTAGACTTAGCCAAGCACACTTACGTAATATTTCGATAAAGTGTCGCGGAGGAAAATGCCAATGCTTGCTGCTTATCCCCTCCAGTGCAGCCTCTTCCCAGAAACCCAAAGCTTGCTGGTGCGCTTTTAACTTATCGTATTTGTCTTGTGGTAACGGGCCGCCGTCACAGACTTTCAGCAACCAACCATACCTTGCATCAAAATCGTTCTTGCACCATTCGCTCGGAAACTTACAAATAGTACGTTTTATTTTTTCCTGAAAAACTTTATCTTGGAGTTTGCCCTTATTTATCTCTCGCTCCATTACATATCTTTCTGATAAATCTTTTTTTTGCTCGTCAGAAAGCTCCGTATATTTTGGCGAGGACGCAATGCTCACCGCATCAACGCTATCACTCACAACTTTACCGGCATCAAGATTTAGAAGTCCACGTATATAAGATGACTGACAGTGGCTATCTGAATCGGTATCATCATCAATTAATTTCCAGCCTTTCCAATGGGGGAAATCTGCGTCACTAAATTTTGTGATCGTTGGAGAATTCAAATTTACCCATCCTGACTTAGACTGTTCCCCCGCCTTCCCCGGAAACTTAATCTTCCTCCAATGCGCGGCCTCCGCAGGCAAAAGTTGGTCGGGGCCTAAAACCCTACCGAAACGTAACAACTCATATCCAGCGCTAGGGGACCGGGAGTATATTGACTTTGCCTTCTTAAAAAGATTGTGCTCATAGTCTGTCTCTTCACTTTCGCTACCAATCTCAAAACCGGAATGAGTATAGGAAGTCAGTGCGCACTGGCCTTTGCTGTAAGCTAGCTGTACGAATATACCTGCCTGCAGTTCTGAGGCCATAGCCCAATCATAGCCATCGGCTAATACCGGCGAGGAGGAGGTGCTTGCCGGAGACCCCCCTTCTTGAATCGGAGTTGGACCAGACGGCATTGCAGGGCAGCGGTAAATTACTGGCGACGTATTTTGAGCTTGCGTGAGATCCGCTGGAGCACTTTCATAAATATGGACTTCAGGTGGCACAAAGAAATGTACGTCACCCCAACAACTATCAGCCCTACCGTTGGAAGACTGATGCTTAAGTTCCCTTTCACTCCGCCCTAATAATTTGGCGATATAGGCTTGATCAGCCACTATTTCAAAATGAATTCTATTTCGCTCACCATAGATACTACCGGCCTCTCCGATTAAATCCTTTCGATACAAAGCCATTCCCTTTTGAGGATTGGGGATCGAAATTTCTGAAAGGTGCATATAAATGGAATAGAAAACAATTTTCCCATTCTCTCCCTCCCCAACCTCTGTTTCATGACGAACTACTACACAACCATCATCGGTCCACTTGTCACGGTAGCGCAATGCATGATCTGGTGACGCAGAACTTTCCAAGGTTGGTTTGCGAAAGTAGGCTAGCTTCCCATCTGAGACAACACGTACTGGCAAAACGTCCCCCCCCGCTTGGGGAGCTGTTAAGTGAATGCCACCATGCCAATTAAGGTCAAAACTCAGCGGATAACCACCATCACCAGGAATGCCACCCACCATGGCCCGTGCCAGATAAGCATCGTCGGTCTCACCCGCCACCGGAGCAGGAATAAAAGGAGGGCTAATGATCATTTAAAAAATTCCTTGTTCATATTGACGCTTGTTCGTCCGCTCACAGCGAGAAAGGATAATCAACTGTCGGCTTAACCTTCTCAGGCGGCGCATTCAACAACGCCTGATCCATCAAACTCCCCGCTTTATCCTTATCGGCAGCGCCTGGCAATATCGGCGGTTTGATCCCAATGCCAGTGCCCGACCCAGCCGACCCACCCGCATTGATCTTGATCACCGGCCCAACCACCGTCACACCACCGCCATCGAGCTTAATAAAACTCCCACCCCCAAGAATGGTCAGCTCCGTCCCCGCCTCAATAACAATCTTGTCCCCTGCCTTAAGGTGAATCTCTTTCCCCACGCTGGTGAGCTGCGCAGTCCCCAGCTTCACATGCTGGTTCTGCCCAACCGTCAAATGATCATCCAGCTTCGCTTCAACCTTGCGGTCGGCAATCGTGGTGCGGTGTTCCTCAGCCTTCAGCTCGGTGTAGGTGTTCTTAACCACCGTGTCATGACGCTCATTACCGACCCGAATCTTCTGGTCATGCTCAACGTTCTCATCCCAATCCCGCTGGGCATGAATGTAGATCTGCTCGGCACCTTTTTTGTCTTCAATGCGCAGTTCGTTGTAGCCGCCACCGCCCGGTGAGCTGAGTGTTTTGAACACGCTGCGGGTTTTGTTCGCTGGCAAGGCGTACGGCACCGGGTTTTCCTTGTGGTACAGGCAGCCGGTCACCAGCGGTTGGTCGGGGTCGCCTTCGAGGAAGGTGACGAGGACTTCCATGCCGATGCGCGGGATGGAGATGGCGCCGTAACGGTCGCCGGCCCAGGAGCTGGAGACGCGCAGCCAGCAGCTGGTTTTGTCGTCGGCCTGGCCTTCGCGGTCCCAGTGGAACTGGACTTTGATGCGGCCGTATTGGTCGCAGTGGATTTCTTCGCCTTTGGGGCCGGTGACGTGGGCGGTCTGGCTGCCGAGGACGCGCGGTTTCGGGTGTTCGAGGGCCGGGCGGTAGAACACGTCCCACGGGGTGGCGAGGAAGGTGTTGCGGTAGCCTTGGTGAAAGTCGTCTTTGTTGTCGGTGGTGTCGCTGGTCACGCCTTCTTCGAGGACTTGCGGCTGTTTGCCTTCGTGGAAGAGTTCGGTGAGCAGCCACAGGTCGTTCCACTCGCTGCGCGGGTGGTCGGACATGGCCATGAAGTGGCCGCTGACCAGTTTTGTCTGGTCGCCGCGACCTTCGGCCTGGCGGTAGTCGGCGCGGTGACGCTCGAGGGCACGTTGGCTGAGGAACTTGCCGCGCGCGCGGTCGATGAAGCGGCCCGGGTAGTCGTAGTCTTCCAGATCCGGCTCGGTGCTCTCGCCTTCGGGTTTGTACGCGGCTTCCATTTGCAGGCGCGGTTTTTCGAAGTCGTAGTCGCGGCGGGTGGTGCGGCTGGTGCGGGTTTCCAGGCGCAGTTTGAAGCCTTTGATCACCGGTTCTTCGGCGACCATGCCGCTGCCTTGTACATACGCGGTTGGCTGGCCGAGTTTCTGGAACACGGTCTGGTCGTCGCCGAACACCAGCAGGTGGGCCTTTTCGCTGTGCTGGAAGTGGTAGTGAATGCCTTCCTCCTCGCACAGGCGCTGGACGAAGTGCAAGTCGGTTTCGTCGTACTGCACGCAGTAGTCGCGATCCGGGCACGGCTGGCTGAGCTGGAAGTTGTAAGCGTTGCCCTTGATGCCGTGTTCTTCGAGGATCAGCGCGATGATTTTCGGCGCCGACATCTGCTGGTAGATGCGCTGGTTGGTGCGGTGATGCAGGTATTGCAGTTGCGGCACCATCGACACTTTGTAGCGGGTCAGGCGCTTGCCGGCATCGCCTTGGGCGACGCGGTAGATCTGGCCGTGGATGCCACTGCCCTGCGGATCGAACGCCAGGAATGCCTGCTTGTGCAGGAGCTTTTCCAGATCGAGATCGGGGTTTTCGCTGACCAGTTCGAGGTCGAAGCGATACGGCTGGCTGATGCCTTCGGTGCCGACAAACGACAGCACTTGCAGGTCGCCCACGTAGTCTTCGACCTTGAGGCTGAAGTGGGTTTCGTTAGCTGAGTTGAACATCGTGTGCTCCCTGTTCGAATGTCATCCGTTACGCCCGAAGTCGCAGACGTTGTAGCCAGGACGAAGTGGCGCCCAAGGCGTCACGCAATTGGTCGGCAGTAATGGTGCGTGCTGCCGGATCAAAGCTCAGCGCCGTTTGCAGCGCTGGCCAACAGTGTTTCGGTAGGTTTTGCGGGGCTTGCAGCTCGCGCTCCAGATGCTCGTCGCGGGCCTGGGTCGAGGGCAAACGGCGGAACGGGTGTTTACCGCCCGCCAGTTCATAGATCACGCAGGCCACGCCGTACACGTCCGCGCTGGCCGACAACGGTTGGCCCTCAAGCAGTTCGGGGGCGGCGTAGCCCGGGGTCCAGGCGTTGAAGCGCTCGCGGCTGAGGTGCGGCAGGCCGGGCAAGGTGCCCTCTTCTGCCTGGCCCAAGCCGAAGTCGAAGAGGCGCAGGCCGTCTTCGCTGAGTATGACGTTGCTCGGTTTCATGTCACCGTGCAGCACGCCGCGACGGTGGGCATAGGCCAGCGTGTCGAGCAGCGGCAGGACGATGTCGCGCAGTTCTTTCCACGGCAGGCCGAGGGGCCGCTCGCAGAGCAATTTGTCCAGGGTCAGGCCACGCATGTATTCCATGGTGATGAAGGCCCGCTGGCAATCGGTGTCGACTTCAAAGGTGTGCGCGCGCACAACGTTGTCGTGGCGCAGGCGTCGGGTCAGGGCGAACTCGCTGTAGAGCAAGGCACTGGCGTCCGGCGATTCGGCAAATTCTTCGCTGAGGATTTTCAGCGCAATGTAAGGGTCGGGATCGCCGAACTGTTCATGCAGCAGATCCCTGGCCCGGTAAACGGCGCCCATGCCGCCCGCCCCGAGCAGACGCTCGAGGTGGTAACGGCCAGCAAGTACGTCCGGCAGTGCACCGATGCTGGCCTTGGTTGGCGCCAGCAAAGGTTCAGCGTTGTTAGCCTTGGCGAAGGCGAAGTAGGTCAAGTTGCTGGCCTGTTCTTCGCTCATCAGCAAGTCATCGATGGGCGATTCGATTTTGCTCATTGGCGGATCACCACGGCTGTCAGGTTGTCACGAGCGGAGCCCCGCAGGGCGCCGTCGAACAAACGTTCCAGCGCCACGTGTGGCGCGCTCAGGCTGAGGGCGGTGCCGAGGGCATCGCTGCTCAGGCCTTGGTACAAACCATCGCTGCAGAGCAAAAACGCATCGCCCGGATAGACCTCGAGTTCCAGTACATCCAGGGTCAGTGTTTCGGCCGCGCCAACAGCTCGGGTCAATGCCTGAGCCGCCGGATGCGCTGCCGCCTGTTCGACGCTCATTTGCTGTTCGTCGATCAGTTGCTGTTGCAGCGAATGGTCTTTGGACAGCTGATACAGCCGCTGCCCGCGCCACATATAACAACGGCTGTCGCCGGCCCAGATGCAGGCCGCGCGATTGCCTTCCACCAGCAGCGCTACGACGGTGCTGCCCATGATGCTGTCGTGACGTCCGGCGGTGACCGTCAACTCCTGCCCCAAGCGCCGGTTCAGCCAGTGCAGGCACTGGCGGATGGCTTTGAGGCGTTCGTCGAAGGCCTCGTGTTGCGGCAGTTCAGCCAGGCTGGCGACGATCAACTGGCTGGCGATGTCGCCACCCTGATGACCGCCCATGCCGTCCGCGACCACCCACAGCCCCTGCTGTGGCGAGTCGAGGAAGGCATCTTCGTTGCGCGCCCGCACCTTGCCCGGGTCGGTACGCGCCGCGCTGCGCCAGGCACTGGCCACCAGCATCAGAGCTGCACCGGCATACGGAAGGTGCGCAGTACGCCCATGTCGAACGGGTTCGGCGTGCGTTGGCTGGTCAGCAGGTAGTTGGCGCGCAGGCCACCCACATCGGCTTTCAACACCAGCACGTCGCGACCGGTCAGGTACTCGGTCTGCATCAGGTCGAACAGACGGAACAGCGACCATGGGCCGGAGTTCTTCTCGATGCCGATCGGGCGCCCGGCCATTTTGTCCATGACCAGACTGGTGCGGCCGTCTTCAGCATCGGTCGGCCATTTGAACGACATTGGCAGGATCGGGCCGTGACGGTATTCCATGGTCTTGTCGCCGAACTTGAACTCGGAACGGCTGACCGCCGGGTCGAGGGTGTACGGCTCAAGCTTGAACTGCACGGTCGGCTCGGCCGGGTTGATCGAGAAGAAGCTCTGACGAATCGTCAGCGCGGCGGCCATCTGATCGAGGTAGACCTTGGACACCGGCAGGCTGTGACCGTCGACGCTGCGCATCCGGTAGTTGCCCGGATCACCGCTGACGAACGGACGCAGGTAGCTGTCGAAGAAGCGGTCGACGGTGCCCTGAGCGCGGAAGAACTCGCGGAAGTCGCTGATCGCCACGTCGCTGGTGCTGCTGGCGCTGAACGGATAACGCTTGCTGATGGTTTTGCCATACACGCTGTACAGCTCGTTCTGATAACGGCCGTTCAGGTATTGGTAGGCATCGTTGAGCACCAGGCGCCAGGAGTCTTCGGCCAGCACGTTGAACCACACGCTCAGCGGACGCGGCAGACGACCCGAGGCGGCACGCAGGTTGGTCAACGCATCACGCTGGCCGCTCATGCGGGTTTTCGCCAGTTCGAACGCGGCTTGTTCCGGCGTACTGGAACGGGCCAGACCGGACAGTTGCAGTTGCAGGTCGTTGAGCGCGCTGAGGGCCGGGGTCAGGTCAGCGGCCGGGCCGTTGTTGTCATCGAGCAAACGATGCAGCGGCTCGAAGCGACGTTGCAGGGACTTCTTGGCGGTGTCCGGCAGGTTTTTCGCGACGCTCAGGGCCGAAGCCTTGTCCGCCGCGGCCGAGGCCAGTTTGCCGACTTTGCCCAGTTTGCCTTTCTGCCCAGCCAACGCATCGGCAGCGTCACCGGCTTCGTCCACCGGATCAGCGGCTGCCGGGAAGCGCGTGTTTTCACGTACTTCAGTCAGCAATGCCAACACCGGCGAGTTGGCCGAGGTCAGGCCCGCCAGTTGCTCGGCGCCTTCACCGGCGTCGCTGATCGGCGGCAAGGCCACCTGGCCAACGGCTTCGCTCCAGTAGTTGGCGTAGTCACGGAAGTACAGTTGCTCCAGCTCGACCATCAGGCGGCGCAAGTCCATGTCGCTGATGCCCACGCCTTCGCCCAGCACCCAGTTGTCACGCAGGATGTCGGTGACCAGCGCCGAACCCTGCACCGAGAAGTACTGCTGATAACCCTGTTGGGTGTAGAAACCCGGGATCACGTATTCGGTGCCGATAAACAGCGAGCCCTGCGGGCCGAGGTGTTGGCTGAAGCGATATTCCGGCAGGTTGCGCGCCTGCTCGCGGAGCATGCGATAGACCACGGTCGCCAGCGATTCGGCGCGCAGAACCTGACGTGCCTGAGTCACCAACTGATCGTTGAGCGGATAGATGAACGGCTGCTTCAGCAGGCGCTCGAGGTGGCTGTTCAGACCGTTCTGCACCGCGGTGTTGCCGGTGTAACGCTGCGACCAGTCAGTGGCGATCCAGTCCTTGAGCCATGCGGCATCACGACGATCCTTCATGTTCAACATCAGGTACGCACGCAGGCTGTTGATCAGCTTTTCGCGGTCCTTCATGTTGGCGCGGATCTGCCCTTCCAGCATCGTGGCAACCCGCGGCAGCAGCTGCTTCTCAAGCTCGCGCTCGTAAGCCACTTTGACCACTGGGTTGACGTCTTCGCCCTGATACAGACCACCGCGTTCGTGGTACGAGACATCGCCCTTTTTCGGGAACGCCTGCGTCGCCGCGTAGCTGGTGTCGAGGGTTTTCAGCACGCCCATGGCGTCATCGCGCGGGGTCAGTGCCGAACGCTGCTGAGTCCAGTTCTGCGCCAGTGTGCGCAGGTTTTCCAGCCGCTCGTAATTGGCCGAGAAACCGCCCGCCCAGAGCATGCCGAACAGTGCCAGTGCCGCCAGTGCGCCAACATACAGGGCACGTTGGCCCCAATGAATACGGCTGCGCTCGCGCTTGTCCAGACCGGCCAAATCGGATTCGGGGAAAATCACCTGGCTGAACAAGTGATGAATGAACCGCGAACGGCCGCTGCGCAGGGTCGGCAGCACGCCGGCGCTCATGCCGAGGCTGGCACCGATGCCGGCGGTGGTCGCATCCATCTCTTGGGTCAGGTGCGGTGCGCTGGTCAGGTAGAAACCACGCAGTTGCGTGGCACGCTGATAACGGTTGCCGGTGAACGCCATGTCGACGAACAGGCACAGGCGCTCGCCGATCTGCCCCAGTTGATGCGGGAAGTCGAGGATGCGACCACGGCGCTGTGTGTCGCGCTCGGAGTGCATGCGCATGATCACTTGGCTGTTGAGGCGACGCAGCAGCTCTTCGAACTCGTTGCGCAGCACAGCGACGTCGGTGCCGACCTGATCCTTGCGGAAACTGGTGCCGAGCACTTGATCGCTTTCTTCGCGGGTCAGTTGATCGAAGAACTCGTCGAAGCCGAGCAGCTTGTCAGCCTTGCTCAGAACCAGATAGACCGGTACGTCGACGTGCAGTTTCTGATGCACGTCTTGCAGACGGCCGCGAATCTGGCGCGCGAGGGTGTCGATGTCCTGCTCACTGCCACCGAGCAGGGTTTCCACCGGAATGGTCACCAGCACGCCGTTCAACGGACGCCCGCGACGACGCTTGCGCAGTAGCTCCAGCAGCGTTGTCCAGGCACCGCCGTCGACTTCCACATCCGGTTGGGTGGTGTAACGCCCGGCGGTGTCGATCAGCACACCGTGGTCGGCGAAGTACCAGTCGCAATGACGGGTGCCGAGGGTGTCGCGGGTCAGCTTGCGGTCGATCTTGTTGATCGGAAATTCCAGACCGGAAAAATCTAGCAGGCTGGTCTTGCCCGAGGCCTGCGGACCGATCAGCAGGTACCACGGCAAGTCACTGCGCCAGCGCTCGCTGCGGCCGCGATACAGGCTCGACGTCTTCAGGGTTTTCAGCGCGTCTTTGAAGCGCGCCTTCAACTCTTTCTGCTCTTCGTCGATCAGCTCTTCGCGGCGAATGCGGTCCTGGCCGTCCTCGCTTTCTTCCTCGGCCTTCTTGCGGATACCGCTGCGCCAGCTGACGAAGACCATGGTCAGACCCCAGATCAGGAACAGCACAGCGATGGTCAGCAAGCGAGAGGTCGAACTCTCCCAGAACTTGTAATCATCAACCGCCAACAACGGGCCGACGAACCACACCAGCAGCGCCACGAACAGCACCAGCAGCAAGGTCCAGACCCAGGTCTGGCGCAGGAAGGCGCCGACTTTCTTGAAAAACTTTTTCATCACACGTCCCTGTTTACGGCTGCGACTGCGGTTGCACCGCGGCCGGATCAAGCGGCTGATATGGTTGCAGAACGGTGTCGCGCTGCTCGCCCAAGACCCAGGCGAAGCCCGAATACATCACCACCAGACAGACGAAGGTGAACAACACCACCATCCACGCCGGCACGATGCGCACCAGGTTGCGACGCTGATCGTTGAGACCTTCCCAGTGCGGCGACAACTCGCGCGGCACGTCGCCACGCAACTGACGGATCTGCCGGTACAAGGCGTCGCGGATGCCTTCAAGCTCGAGCATGCCGCGTGCCTGGACGCGGTACTTGCCCTCGAAACCGAGGGACAGGCACAGGTACATCAGCTCGAGCATCGGCAGGTGCTTGACCGGGTTCTTCGACAGTCGATCGAGCAACTGGAAGAACTTCTCGCCACCGAAGGTTTCGTTGTGGAAGCTGCTCAGCAGGCTCATCTGCGACCACTCGCTTTCGTTGCCCCACGGCGTGGTCACGACGGCTTCGTCGACCACGGTGCAGAGCACGTAACGCGCGGCCATTACCTGACTGCTTTCGGCGCCGTTGTGCAGGGCGCGCACTTCAAACAGTTTGAGCCCGGCGGTCAGGCGCTCGTTGAGCGCGTAGAGGTCTTCGCGGGTTTCGCTGTGCTTGAGGCGCACTACTTCCGAAAGCAGCTCGGACGAAGCAGCGACCAGCGAATTGAGGCTGATGTTGAACGCTTCCGCCGGGCGCAGGCGCGCGGCGTAGATCATCCGTTCTTCCAGTTGTTCGAAGCGCGGCGGCGCGGCGAAGTCGGTCAGCGGACTGGCTGCCGGTCCGTGGCCCTGACGATCGAGCAGGACGGTTTTGTCGTCCTGGTTGTAATCCGTTTCCTTGATCATGTCGGTCAGTTCCTGATGGCCCAGAATTTCAGTTCAAGCTCGGCGAATTCGCCGGACACGTGGAACGCGAAGCCGCCGGAGCGCTCGAGTTGCGCCAGGTCTTCGGAACTGAGTTCGAGGATGAAGTAGGTTTTGTTGGAGTGGAACGCGATCTGCCGCGGGGCCACCGGCAACGGTTTGACCTTGATCCCCGGCAAGTGCAGGTTGACCAGTTGGCGGATGCGCTCCACCGGGCCGACCTTGAGGTGCGCCGGCAAGCGGTGGCGCAGTTCTTCGGAGTCGCAGTTGGCACTGGCCGCCAGCACGAACGAGGCCGAGCCGAGCAGTTTGTGGTCGTGCAACGGCGACACGATGATGCCGTACTGACGCGCTTGCAGGATCAGTTCGATGGCGTGCTGTTCGAGCACCATCGACAGCACCTGACGAATCGCTTCCATCAGTTTGCGAAAGCTCGCGCCTTGGTCGGCGTGGGAGTAGCGGCTGTCCAGACGCGGGCGTTTGCTCTCGCCGGAGAAGGTCGCCAGATCGCCAAGCATGGTCAGCAACGTGCGGTACAACTCTTCCGGATGCACCTGCTCCAGGCCCAGATAGTGGCGCAGCAGCAGTTCGGTGCGGTTGATCAGTTGCAGCATCATGAAGTCACCGACTTCCGCACCACCGACCTTGCCATTGGAGCGAATCCGCTCGGCAATGGTGTCGCCACGGTGGCTGAGCATGCTGATGACTTCTTTCAGGCACGACAGCAAGTAGCTGGAGGCGTGAGCCTGAATGTAGGTCGGTACGAAGTCCGGGTCGAGGCTGATCACGCCGTCGGGCGTGGTGTCGAGCACGTCGCAGATCTTCAGCTTCACGTAGGCCTGATCGCTCTGCTGCTCGCCGAGCAACAATTTGAAATCCGGGCGACCACAGCTGACCTGACTGGCGGAATCGTCGCCGGCGTTGGAGTCGGCCACTTCGGCGTCATACGCGGTGTAACGCGCGAGCACGTCGGATTGCTCCGGACGGCGCGACTCGATGTGGTTGCCAGTCACCAGCGGCAGCGCCAGGTAGATCGGCGTGTTGCCGGTGTTCGGCGGCACGTCCAGCGCCAGCGGTTCGGTGTTGCCACCGAGCTCGAACAGGCTGCCGTCCGGCAGAATCCCCGAAGCTTCACTGATCACCAGTTTGCCCATGTTGAGGAACTGCAGGTCGATCTCCAGATTGAGGAAACCCCAGGTGTAGCCACCCAGCAATTGGGTACGGGTTTTCATCTGGTGATCGTAATAGCGATCGTTGTGCTGGAAGTGCTGCGGACGCAGCAGCATGCCTTCCTGCCAAATGACTTTATGGGTATTCATGTTCAGTCATCCGCCTTGGCGAGCACTTGATTGGTGTTACGGATGCCGGTCTGATCCAGCGTCAGATCGACTTCGGTGACTTCCAGCGGAGTGATCTGAACCGTGTGGCGCCATTGGGTTTCCGGCAAGTCGCGGTAAGCGGCGAGAATGCCAACATAAAGGCTGCCCTCTTCCACCTTGAGCTTCATCTCCACGGTTTCCCCCGGGCGCAGTTCGAGCTCTTCGCTGGCCACCAGATCCGGGTTGAGGGATTCCTTGGCGCGCTCGTAAAGGCTGAAGAAATCAGCGTTCTCGAAGGTCACCGGGTGCTTGAGTTCGAACAGGCGCACCACGATCGGCGACGGGCGGCCATTGAGGTCCGGGTTGAGCTGATCGCTGCCGGTCAGTTTCAGGTTGATCTTGGTCACTTTCGAGTACGGCGACAGCGACGAGCAACCGGCGAGCAACACCAGCATGGTGAGCGCAGTCAGCGTCTTGAAAAAAGCGGTCGAGCGGCGAGACATGCGCATCATCCTTGGTGGTCGGTGTGGAGGGTGGAGATCAGGCGAATCTGTTCTTCGTAGGCCTGGGCGAAGTCGCGGGCCAGCAAACGCTCGCTCCAGTCATCGTCCTGACGCAGCGCCTGGTGGTAACGGCCGAACGCTCTCCAGCGCGCGCCGGATGTGGCGATCAGCGGCTTGTTGTCGCGTTCGAAACGCAGGGTCAATTGCTCTGGCGAGAAGTGCTCCAGCGTGCCGCGTACAGCGGCGCGGCTGGCGGTCAGCAAAGCCACCTGATGCGCCTGCAAATCGCGGAACGCACGGGAGATGGCTTGTTCGGCCGGCAGATGCCCGGGCTTGCTCGGCTGCAACAGAATCTGCAGTGCTTCGCTCGGATCAACGGCGAATTTCAGCGGGTTCTTGTTGGTGCCTTGCACGGTGGTCTGGGCCAGACGCAGTTCGTTTTTAAGCTCCGAACGGGTGCGCAGGCTCTGCTGCAAACCGCCGACGCTCTGCCGCAACAGACGCGCGGCGTTCAGCGCCAGCGCTTCACGTTCGTCATGGCTGAGGCCTTTGAGATCGACACCCAGCGCAGCACCGAAGTGCTCCCAGAAACCTTCGCTCTGACGCTCGACGGCTTTAGGCGCCGGAGCAGGCTCAGGTTCGACGGGCGCGGCGATCAGCTCCGGCACCATCAGGCTTTCCATGTCGATGCGCGCGTAGTCGGCACGCTGACGGGAGTCTTCAGGTTTGGTGTTCGGCGCCAGCAGTTCGTCGATTTCCGAGTAGACGCGCTCTTGCTGTTCGAGGGCGTTGAGCGGGTCGAGATCGAGAAACGCGTCGTCAGGGATGATGCTGCCAGCGGCGCGTGGACGGCCGACTTCACCATCGAAGGTCGCCGGGTCACGCACCAGTCGCGCGCGAATCTCGAAGTCGCCGAGCACGTAAGTACTGCCGTGTTCGATGCGCACCGGTTCGCCTTTGTGCAGACGTGCGCCGCTTTCGCCGTCCTGCACACCGTTGCTGCTGGTGTCGGTCAGGAAAAACGTGCCTTCGCGGTAGCTGACAATCGCGTGGTGATTGGACAGATGACGCTTGCGGTCAGGGATGATCCAGTCGCAGTCCTCGCCCCGCCCGATGACGCCGCCGGCCTGTTTGAAGGTCTTCTGGCACAACTCGGTGGGCACGAACTGCTTGGTGTTCAGCATTTCGAAAACCAATTCCATGTTTGATGCTCCTTGCGGTCACTTGCCGCGATTGACCGCTTGCGGATCACCCAACGGGCGATAGTCGTTGTCGTTGAATTTGTAATTGCCGCTACAGCCGCCAAGGCCGCATAGAACGACGAGGGTCAGCAGGACAGCGTGCCAGTGACGAACAGACATCAGAGGGTCTCCAGGGGTAGACAAAGCACAAAGCGCCGACCCTTGCGGGCGGCGCTGAAATTGTTTTTTTGCGGGCAAATCGATGATTTTGGCCTACCCATCGAAATCTCCCAGATTGATGTTCAACCGCCCGAGGCGGTACAGCAGCGTGCGCCGGGGCAGGCCCAGTTCGCGGGCGGCGAGGGTCTGGTTGCCGTCGTTTTTACGCAGGCAATCGAGCAGCAAAGTGCGTTCGACCTGTTCCAGACGTTCGCGCAGATTCAAACCGCTGCTGTCTTCAGGCATCGGCTCCATGCGCAGGGAAAAATGCTCGGCGAGCAACTCGCCGCCCTCGCACAACAGCACCGCGCGTTCGACCAGCGCCTTGAGTTCGCGAACGTTGCCGGGGAAGGTGTAACCGGACAAATGCTCGAGCGCCGCATCCGACCAGCGCACCGGATCACGCTGCAAGAAGTTGCAGGTTTTCTCGGCGAAGTGCCGGGCCAGATCGAGAATGTCGCCTTCGCGCTGACGCAGGGCCGGCAATTCGATCGGGAATTGCGCGAGGCGGTAGTACAAGTCCTCGCGGAATTTGCCTTCACTCACCAGCACTGCCAGATCGCGGTGCGTCGCGGCGATGATGCGCACATCGATCTTGTGCGTGTCATTGGAACCCAATGGGCGGATCTCGCCTTCCTGCAACACCCGCAGGATTTTCGCCTGCAACGACAGCGGCATGTCACCGATTTCGTCGAGCAACAGCGTGCCGCCATTAGCCGCATCGAACAGCCCGGCGCGGTCACGGTCAGCACCGGTGAAGGCACCTTTGCGATAGCCGAACAGCTCGCTTTCCAGCAGGTTTTCCGGGAACGCCGCACAGTTCTGCACGATGAACGCCTTGGAACGACGCGGGCCGCAATCGTGAATCGCCCGCGCGACGACTTCCTTGCCGGTGCCGGTTTCACCACGCAACAGCACGGTGTAAGGGCTGTGCAGGACTTTGCTGATCAGCGAATAGGTCTGACGCATCGCCACGCTTTTACCGATCAGCCCGTAACCGCTGATGCTCGGCACGCTACGCACCATCGGTGCCTGAACATCCAGCGGCTGGCGCAGGCGCTGCAGCAAATGCAATTGACCGAGCACGAACGAGCCGAGCTGACCGAGCGAATCGGCAAAGCCCTGCAGGTCGGCGCGATGACGACTGGCACACAGCAGCAAGCCCTCGACTGCCTTGTGCTGATTGACCAGCGGCACGCACAACAGCGACTGCCACGGCGCCGTCGCGGCGGGCAGAAAACTGGTTTCGTGCAGGTTGGCGCTGAGGTCGTCGAGACACACCACGCGGTTCTGGCACAGGGCGAATTGCAACAGCTGCTCACCGTTGTAGTCCGCCGGCAGGCTCGCGGTTTGCTGCGGCTGCAGCGCACCGTCGAGGTACTCGGCGTTCATCCCCAGGCAGGTGTGGGTGGCGTCGAGCAGATACAGCTGCGTCAGTTCGCAGCCGCTCAACTCAGCCAGCCCACGCACGAATTCACCCAGCAACGCAGCACCGTCCGCCGCGCGCGACAGACTGGCGAACTGCGCCAGCAACGCTTCGGCGTAGACCAGAGGCTGCGGCACTTGAGTGAACATCACACCCACCTCAGGCGAACTCGCACATCACGCTGGCATTGCCGTCGAGCGTGGCATGCACACGCTTGAGGCTTTCGCCGGTGGCCATCGCGTCGAGCAGACGATCCGCGACCAGCGGCAACACGTGCTGATCGAGCAAATGGTCGATAAGACGCGCGCCGCTGTCGCTTTGCGTGCAGCGCTCGGACAGGTGATCGACGAGGTTCTGGCACCAGCTGAAATCCAGCTGACGACGGTTGAGGCGCTCGCCGAGACGACCGAGTTTGATCTCGATCAGCTCGCGCAACACCGGACCACCGACCGGGTAGTACGGCACCACTTTCATCCGCGCCAGCAGTGCTGGTTTGAAGTGTTTGCTGAGTACCGGGCGAATGGTTTCTTCGAGGACTTCGGCAGTCGGACGTGCGCCGTCTTCACAGAGGTCGCTGATCTTGTCGCTGCCCAGGTTCGAAGTCATCAGGATCAACGTATTGCGGAAGTCGATCTCGCGACCTTCGCCGTCGTTGGCCACGCCTTTGTCGAAGATTTGGTAGAACAGGTTGAGCACGTCCGGGTCGGCCTTCTCGACTTCATCGAGCAGGACTACCGAGTACGGCTTCTGGCGCACCGCTTCGGTGAGCATGCCGCCCTCGCCGTAACCGACGTAGCCCGGTGGCGCGCCGATCAGACGAGAAACGGTGTGTTTCTCCTGGAATTCGGACATGTTGATGGTGGTGATGAAACGATCACCGCCGTACAGCAAGTCAGCCAGGGCCAGTGCGGTTTCGGTTTTACCGACGCCGCTCGGGCCGACCAGCAGGAACACGCCGACCGGTGCATCCGGCTTGTTCAGGCCGGCGGCGGTGGCGCGCATCGAGCGATCCAGTGCGTGTACGGCTTGTTCCTGACCACGGATGCGCGTGCGCAGGTCGGTGGCGAAGCTGGCGACCTTGGCGTTGTGTTCACGGGCCAATTGCGCCAGCGGCACGCCAGTCCAGGCGCTGATCACTTCAGCGACCAGACGCGGGCAGACTTCAAAGCTGACCAGACGCTCTTTGACTTGCGCGGCGGTCAGGGCGCTATGGGTTTCGTTGAGTTGCGCCTCCAGCGCTTCGACGCTTTGGCCTTCCTCGACCTCGGCGGCGATGGTTTCAATCACGGTGCCTTCAGCGTCTTCTTCAACGTTGACGGTCGGCTCGACGGCGGCGGCTTCGCGGGCCTTGGCCAGTTGCTGACGCAGTTCCAGCAGGCGCTCGGCCAGTTGCTTCTGCTCAGTCCACAGGCTTTCCAGCGCGACCATTTCGTTTTCGGCCTCGTCCAGACGCGCTTCCAGTGCTTGCAGCGCTTCGTGGTCGATCAGCAGACCGGCTTCGGCATCGCGGCGCAGGGCCTGACGCTGGCGGCCACCTTCGGCCAGTTCGCCACGCAGGCGCTCAAGGCTTTCCGGGGCAGCGGCGAGGCTGATGCGCACGCGGGCGCACGCGGTGTCGAGCACATCGACAGCCTTGTCCGGCAGTTGTCGACCGGCCAGATAACGCGCAGACAGCTCGGCGGCAGACACCACGGCGTCATCACGCAGGTAGATGCCGTGGCTCTTCTCGTAGACCTGAGCCAGACCACGCAGGATGGTCACCGCTTCGCTGACGGTCGGTTCGTGCAGTTGCACCGGCTGGAAGCGACGGGCCAGCGCCGGGTCTTTCTCGAAGTATTTCTTGTACTCGGCCCAAGTGGTCGCGGCGATGGTGCGCAATTCACCACGAGCCAATGCCGGTTTCAGCAGGTTGGCCGCGTCGGAACCGCCGGCATTGCCGCCCGCGCCGATCAACGTGTGAGCTTCGTCGATGAACAGGATGATTGGCTTCGGCGAAGCTTTGACCTCATCGATCACGCCTTTGAGGCGACGCTCGAATTCACCTTTGACGCTGGCGCCAGCCTGCAACAGGCCCATGTCCAGCGACAGCAGCTCAACGCCTTTGAGTACCTGCGGCACTTCACCGGCAGCAATGCGCGAGGCCAGGCCTTCGACGATGGCGGTTTTACCGACACCGGCCTCACCGACGACGATCGGGTTGTTTTTGCGGCGACGGGCGAGGATGTCGACCATCTGACGGATCGCGCCGTCACGGCACAGCACCGGGTCGAGTTTGCCGTCGCGGGCCTGTTGGGTCAGGTTGTGGGTGAAACGCTGCAACAGTGACTCGCCCTGGGCGGCCGGTTTGCCGTTGGCCGCCGGTTGCTCCTGTTGCGACAGGGCAAATTCTTTCAGGCGATCAATGTTCAGCTTGGCGAGCAGCGGTTGATAACGGCTGCCGGCATAACGCATCGGATTGCGCAGCAGGGCGAGAATCAGCGCGGCGTCTTCGACCTGGGTCTGACCCAGTTCGAGGTTGGCTACCAACAGCGCGTCTTGCAGCCATTGCACCAGTTCCGGGGCAAACACCGGGTTGCGCGAAGCACTGTGTTCGACTCGCGATTGCAGGGCGGCGCTGAGTTCACCGGCATCGACGTCAGCATCTTGCAACGCGCGTGCGAGCAAGCCGTTCGGACGCTCCAGCAGGCCGAGCATCAAGTCTTCGACGAGGATCTTGCTGCCGCCACGGGCGACGCAACGCTCGGCCGAACGCTCCAGATCACGACGGGTTTCAGCGTCCAGCGCCTGAATGAGTTGTTGCAGGTCTACGTTGATCATGGCTCACGTCCTTAATGAATTTTGCTGCCCAGGGTCACCACGCCGTCCGCTTTCTCGCGGCCCAGCCAACTGGTCCAACCGAGGCGACAGGCGTTCTGCTCACCGATGCGCAGTTCGCGGATTTCTTCCTGGCGCAGAACCAGGCGAATGTCGTAATCGAGCGGGTCACGCAGGGTGAACCGCACCAGCGCGCAGAGCGGCTGGTAACCGAAGCCGATCGGCAGGAATTCATGGAATCGCTGCCAGTCGAGTTGGGTGATGTGAATGCGGAATTTGCCGCTGCGGTCGCGCACGTGTTCGCCAAGCACCAGGTCTTCGCCGAGCATGCTGTTGGCGCGCCCCAAACGATTGCGCTGCTCTTCGAGAATTTCCACGCGGCGCTCGATGCACTGCTCGATGACCAGGTCTTCGTGCTTGAAGTAGTAACGCAGCACGGCTTCGATCAGCGCCGCCGAGTGCGCCCGCAAGCTGAGCAGGCCGAGGTACGGCAGCAAGCGTTTCCAGTTGAGTTCCTTGGCCTTGCGGATCTCTTCGCCGCCCAAGCCAATCAGGGCGAACAGCTGCGAGGAGAACGGGTCGATCGCACCGCTCTGGAAACTCGCGCGGTAGCGGTACTTGCGCCAGATCGGCAGCATCAAACGCTGCAGGCGATGGTGAAACAGGTCAAGGAAGTTGCGCGTCGGGTTGCCGTCTTCGCTGTCGCCCAGTGCCTGTTCGCCGTAGAACGCCGGCAGTGGCGAACCGGAGCCAACCAGACCGATCAGGTTGAATCGCATGCGCGCGCGCATCTGCCCGTGCTCTTCAAAAAACTCCACGCGATCAACATCGCTGCGCGGGAATCCGAGGCTCGGGTTGGCCTGAAACTCGACCTGATCATACAAATCGTCTTCGCTCAGGTGCGGGTGTGCATCGCGCAGCCGGTCGATTACCAGCAGCACTGCCTGAAACAGCGAGTATTCGCGTATTACCCGGGTCAACCCGCTTAAAGCAGGGGTTGCAGACCCATACGTGGTGTCCATTGGTACACCTCTCCCTGTGTGCTTTTTACCCGCAGCTCGTGGAATGAATTGAGACTGGCGTAAAGCGCGAAAAACTCGTTAAGAACGGAGGCGAAAACGAACAGGTCGCCTTCGCCGATGTACCCTTCCGGATCGATGGTCAGTTCGGTGCGCAAACCGCGCACCGGCAGGCCACGGTGCAGCCGATCGACGTGGTGGTGTTTGATGTGCTTGAGGCCACCGAGCAGGCGTTTGCTGACCTTCTCCGCGTGCTGGTCGTAGTAACGCGGCAGGTCGTAGGTTTCCAGAATCACCTTCAACGCATTGACGTCCGCCAGCGACAGATAGTTAAGCGACATGTTGCTGATCAGCTTCCAGAGGAAGTCACGGTTCAGCGGCGGCGCAAAACTCGACGTGGCCGGGGTGATGTTGCGGAAACTGAGGAACTCCGGGGTCTCTTCACAAGCCATGCAGATCTCGCCGAGCTTGAGCTTGCGCGGCAGGTTCTGGTTGGTGCACATCAGCTCGATCGACAGGGTTTCATGGGCTTCGGTGTGGCGAATGCCGAAGCTCAGGTAAGTGTCGAGGCCGTCGTGCAGCAGCGACGAACGCTGGCGGATGCTGTAATGCGGACGACTGTTGGGCACGTCGAAACTCGGGTCGTGCTCAAAGGATTCGAACGGCACGTATTCCTGGTAACCGAGGCCGCCGGGCTTCCAGCCAGTGACGGTTTCCACCGAGAACACGCCGCAGTTTTCCAGATCGTATTCCGCCGGCAGCAGCAGGTATTCGTCCTGCTTGCCGTCGAGGCGGATCGGCAGCGCGTCGTGCGCGAACAGGTTGGCAATCGGCGTGCAGAACAGCTTCACGTTATCCAGGGTCGGACGCATGCGCATGATGCCGCTCTTGCGAATATCGAAGCGTAACTCCAGGCCGCGCATCTGCTTGAGGGTGTCTTCCGGCAACGCCTTGAGAATGTCCAGACCGTTGACGTCGACGAACAGGAACTTGTCCTGGAAGGCGAAGTATTCCTGCAGGTAGCGATAGCCACGGAAGGTGTTCAGCGGATACGGGATCAACGCTTCTTCTTCGGCAAAGCCCACCGGTTTGACCCGGTCACCGGGAATCTTGAACGCCATCGGTTTGCCGCTGACGCCATCAATCGGCTTGCCGGCGCCGTCGAGCGGGATCAGTTCGATGCCTTCGAGGTTGCGCAGCAGGCTCAGGTAAAGCATCTGGCTGATGTAACGCTCACCGGCAAAGTGCAGGCGCAGTTTGCTCAGTTCCAGCTCACCGAGATGGCCGTCGGCGCTCATTTCCAGACGCAGGCTGAGCAACGAACCGTCGCCCTTCACCGAGTAGTTCAGTGCGGCCAGATCCAGCGGCAAGACTTCGGTCGGGTAGCAGGTGCGGAAGCGGCAGCGCACGTCTTCGATCGGCTTGCTTTCCACCGGTGTATCGCGCTCAACCACCAGCGCCGGACCCGAACGCTTGAGCGGATCGAACTGCAAAATGCTGAACGCCGGCAACGGCCGCATGTAGTTCGGCCACAGCAATTGCATCAGGGAATGGCTGAGCTCGGGCAGCTCGTCATCGAGCTTCTGGCGCAGACGCCCGGTGAGGAACGCAAAACCTTCCAGCAACCGCTCCACATCCGGATCCCGCCCGGCCTGCCCGAGATACGGCGCCAACGCCGGACTACGCTCGGCGAAACGGCGACCGAGTTGGCGCAGTGCGGTGAGTTCGCTTTGGTAGTAGTGGTTAAACGACACGGGTTACCTGCCTGGTAGTGGAACGCATTTGAAAAAACAGCAGAACGGTTCATGCGGGCTAGGAATTCCCCGCGGGCAACGTCGGCAATGACGCCCGACAGTCATGCTTCAACTTCTCTTTTTGAAAAAAAAAGGCGATCGATTAACTGACCAGCGAATATCGCCGCAAAAGTCAGGACACCACCCATCAATGTGTAAGCCATCGCGCGGACGGGGTAGTGAGGCAAAAAATAGTACAAGATAAGCGCAAGCATAAATGAGACGCAGAGGACTTTTAATTTCAGCTTGGGGATAAAAAAAGTTATAGCGTTCATCACCAAAAAATACTGAACCATTAGATCCGGCGTCATACCGATGCCGATACCTCTCGATGTCAATCCACCATACACTCCGATATATAAGTCGACACCGTAGTTATGCAGCGGAATATACAGAGCACACACTACCAGATGCGGAATACAGCCAATTAAGCGACGAGCTTTCATTTATTCCAAGTCCCGTACTGATCCATATCGCCTTGCGAAATGGGATTTATCAATTTCGCATTTGATACAGGCACATAAGGTGCATCAGTAAGCTCAATTGTGTGCGGGATACCTTTATCGTATACCGTGTCTTTTTTCACAACCAACTTGCAGTTTTCTTTTGCCCATAATATCCCTCGTAATATGATGAAGTTATCGTAAACGTCTTTCGGTCCTCGCTCTGCTCCGGTATAGGCTTTGCCGTCGCCCCAGGTCACACCGGTTTCACCAGCCATCTTTATTGCGAGCTCTACCTGCTTTGTTTCTCGCAGATACTTTCTATAGGTGTTAACCGCAAACGGCACCTGGCCAATGCCATCAGTCCAATAGGGTTTATCCTCCATGAACACCATCAAAAACTCAGCACCGCCCACGGCACGGAATTTCCAGTCACCCGGCATTCCGGAGTGAAACGTGAAGGAAAAGCGGTCAACAATTGCAAAATCGATCAGCTCCTGCCAGGTAACATGTTTATATGCCGTATTCGACTCTGTTCCGGCCTGCGTTGTTTCTGGATTGATCCAGATAAGCGCTCTGTAATATCTGGCTAACGGTTCGAACCACTGACCCTTTTCTGCGTACAGTTTCTCCGCGGTGATGATTCTGAATGGAGAGTCATCCTTACCCGGTTTCAAGGCGAAGAGAGGCACTCCACTTTTTCGCGTAATAATCCAGGCCAACGGAAGATCAACTGCCTTGGGCTTTGTATCCTTGCTCTCAGTTGTTTCGGCAAGAACTTTAAGTGTAGTCACCTGATCCTGAGTCACAAAGGTGTAAGCGACACCATCGATGTTGATTATGGTCTCCATACCTACTAGTCCGCCGAAATGTATATAGTTACAGGCTCTGCCGTCTTTCCAGTTGAAAAACCACCTGACATGCCTGTTGACGTTGAACCTGTTTTCTCAATCCCGCTATCAGAGCGCATGGTGTAGTTTAAATTTTCAACCGTTCGTCCATCTGCGGTTTTGAATTCAAAGACACGATTGAATATTCCAGGGATGATGACCGGCACCGGCGACACAAACGGCGCCGGCGAATGCGAATTGCCGATAATCACCGTCCCTGAACCGGCAGTGACTTTGTTCCCATGGGTCCCCACCGAATCAACCGTCGCAGCAGGTTTGCCGTTGATCAACACAGTGGTCGCCAAATTTCCCGACATCGCACCACCACACGCCGAGGCATCGCCTTGGCGGGCGGCCGCGAGGCCGTCGAAGAACACGTCGCCGGAACCGGCGGCGATCGGGTTGGTGCCGTGGCCGGGGAGCGGGCAAGCGGTGGGGTCGGATACACGTGCTGCGGGTTTGCCAGACATCGGGATTCTCCTTAGTTGACCTTCACTTGACGACTGTTTATTTCCTGACCACACGCGGGAATATTCCAGCCCTCGTAACCCGTCGCTGTCGGGTAGATCGCGTGACCGTATACCCACTGCGAGCGCTCATCGGTGGTGAACTCGTTCTGCCAGAGCAGCCATTCGGACGACTTAAGCAGCGTGCCGTCTTTTGCGTAAACACGGAAAAATGCTTCGCTGGCGAATAGCTTGAAAAGCTTTCCCGGTATGCCGATGGCTGAGTACTGTGGAATGTAGGAACGGATGGAGCACGTACCATTGTCGTTCCAGACAATCGAGTACTCGTGAGCCAGCCGTGCTGCCGTCGTTTTCACGTAACAGGCAATTGAAATCAGGACAGTGGCCGTCAGGGCTAGAAACAGCAAAGCGCTACGCCCCAACTTTGCCAAAAGACCTAAATTCACGGCGCTCCCTCGCATGGTCCTAATTCACCTTCACTTGACCGCTGCCATCCAGGCGCGCGGAAAAACTGACCTGACGCTTGAAACCCTCAACTTCCAGCAGGCCTTCGATACTGAAGGCCAGGCGAAGCTGATCGTGATCACGCGGCAGGGAAATGACACGCACGTTGCTCAGGCGCGGCTCGTAGGCTTCGATGAAGTTTTCGATGGCCAGACGGGCCTGACTCAGGGAGTCGTGCAGGCTCAGGCGCATGTCATTGAGATCGGGCAACCCGTAGTCGGACAGCGTTTGCACGCTGCCGGCCCGGGTGCTGAGCATTTTGGCCAGATGGGCAGCCACAGACGCCATGGCCGAAGCCTCGAGGCTCCTGCCCTTGCGCTGTTCCGCGTCGCCATTGAGGCGTTCGAAAAGACTGCCGTATCCGTCCATGAGTCGCTCTTACTCTTTGTCCAGCTTGCCAACCAGCGAGAGGGTGAAATCGGCACCCATGTACTTGAAGTGCGGACGCACGTTCAAGCTCACGCGGTACCAGCCCGGCTCGCCTTCAACGTCGCTGACGATCACTTGCGCAGCGCGCAGCGGACGACGGCCACGCACTTCGGCGCTCGGGTTTTCCTGGTCGGCCACGTACTGACGAATCCACTTGTTGAGTTCCAGCTCGAGGTCGGTACGTTCTTTCCACGAACCGAGTTGCTCGCGCTGCAGCACTTTCAGGTAGTGAGCCAGGCGGTTGACGATCATCATGTACGGCAGTTGGGTGCCGAGCTTGTAGTTCAGCTCTGCTGCCTTGCCTTCTGCGCTGATGCCGAAGAACTTCGGCTTCTGCACCGAGCTGGCGGAGAAGAACGCCGCGTTGTCGGAGCCTTTACGCATGGTCAGGGAGATGAAGCCTTCCTCGGCCAGTTCGTATTCACGACGGTCGGAAACCAGAACCTCAGTAGGGATCTTGGTTTCGATTTCGCCCATGCTTTCGAAATGGTGCAGCGGCAGGTCTTCAACCGCGCCACCGCTCTGTGGGCCGATGATGTTCGGGCACCAGCGGAATTTGGCGAAGCTGTCGGTCAGCTTGGTGCCGAACGCGTAAGCGGTGTTGCCCCACAGGTAGTGCTCGTGGCTGTTGGCAACGGTTTCCTTGTACACGAACGATTTGACCGGGTTTTCTTCCGGATCGTACGGGTTACGCAGCAGGAAACGCGGCACGGTCAGGCCGACATAGCGGGAGTCTTCCGAAGTACGGAAGCTCTGCCATTTGGCGAATTGCGGGCCTTCGAAGTGGTCTTTCAGATCTTTCAGATCCGGCAGGCCGGTGAAGCTTTCCAGACCGAAGAACTTCGGGCCAGCCGCAGCAATGAACGGTGCGTGGGACATGCAGGATACGCTAGCCACGTACTGCATCAGTTTCACGTCCGGCGAGCTTGGGGACATGTAGTAGTTGGCGATGATCGCACCAACCGGCTGACCACCGAACTGGCCGTATTCAGCGGTGTAGATGTGCTTGTACAGGCCCGACTGCATCACTTCTGGCGAATCTTCGAAATCGTCCAGCAGGTCTTCTTTGGAGACGTTGAGGATTTCGATCTTGATGTTTTCGCGGAAGTTGGTGCGATCGACCAGCAACTGCAGACCACGCCACGACGATTCCAGAGCCTGGAAGTCCGGGTGGTGCAGGATTTCGTCCATCTGACGGCTGAGCTTGGCATCGATCTCGGCGATCATGCGGTCAACCATGGCCTTCTTGACCGGCTCACCGTTGTTCTGCGGCTTGAGCAGTTCTTCGATGAAGGCCGATACGCCACGCTTGGCGATGTCGTAGGCTTCGTCGTCCGGAGTCAGACGGGTTTCGGCGATGATGCTGTCGAGAATGCTGTATTCGCCGCTGGCGGCGCCTTTCTCTTGTGCTGCGCTAGTGCTCATTGTGTTGGCTTCCTTGGCTTGAGTCTCAGGCGTCCGGGGCTGCGGCGTTCAAGCCCAGCTCACCGAGTACGCGACCGCGGGATTCGTCGTCGGCGAGCACGCCTTCGATGGCTTTACGGAACGCAGGTGCGTTACCCAGCGGGCCTTTGAGGGCCACCAGCGCATCGCGCAGTTCCATCAGTTTTTTCAGCTCAGGCACTTGCTCGACCAGGCTGGCCGGGTTGAAGTCCTTCATCGAATTGACGCGCAGTTGCACAGCCAGCTCGTCGGCCTCGCCATCTTCTTGCAGACGGTTTGGCACGCTCAGCGTCAGACCCAGTTCCTGCTTGGCCAACACTTCGTCGAAGGTCATCTTGTCGATGCTGATCGGCTTGCGATCTTCGATTTTGCGATCGTCCTTGCGGTGGGTGTAGTCACCGATTGCCAGTAGTTTCAGCGGCAGTTCAATCTCTTCCTGAGCACCGCCGGTGGCGGGTTTGAAGGTGACGTTGATGCGTTCCTTGGGGGCTACCGAGCCTTCTTTGGCCATGGCTTTTCTCCTTGCGGTTGTGGCCCTGGGGCCTATTCGAGTACCACTTCGAGATCGAGGTGGCACAGCCTGCGATAAATCTCTTCCTTGCGTTCACGTACGGCATGGTTCTGCGGTAACAACTCGCAGCAGCTATGCAGCAGGTGCAGCACTTCCAATGCAAGATCGGGCTCCCAGGCGTGCAGGCCTGAGTCCTGTAATGTCTGATCGAGGGTTTCGAGCTGGTTCTTGGCCAGTTCGTATTTCTTGGCCATGAAGCACAGCCGGGCGAGCGCGAACTGCCAGAAGAAGCGCTCGCGTCCGCCGTGAGCCGATTGCAGTCCTTGCTTGAGGGTCTGCACGGCAGGCTTCAAACCTTCCTTGCGCAGCAGTGGCAGCACCTCTTCGAGGGCTTTTTCCCAGGCTGGCTGCGTCTGAACGTCTTCGGTTTCGACTTTGCGGGGCGCGCTGGCGCTTTGCAGGTGCGGCATGACATTGCCGGCGATCCACGCCCGGGTGGACGGATCAGCAAACGGCGCGCCGTCATGGAAACGACATTCGATGATGCCGGGCAGGCGCTGAACCAAAAGCGCGAAGTGGATTTCCACTTCGCGCATTGCCAACTCGGCGTTGAGGTTCTGGAGACATTCCCAGACCATTCGCTGGCCATCGAACCAGAACGGCGCCTTCGCCAGGCTCGCCTCCAGTTCCACCAGCAGATCCGCGTATTTGCCCTGATCGAAGCGATCCTGATATTGCTTGAGCTTGTCGACCGGCAAGCCGCGCAGCACGGTGATCTGTTCAGCGTTGCGTTCGGGCACCGCGTCAATGGTCATCCACAGCAGCGTGCGATTGAGGCGCAGGGCGCGCAGGTCGGTGGCTTTCTGCTTGAGCCACCAGGCACACAGCGGCCGCGCGCTGTCCTGCTGGGCGCGCAGTGCCTTGTGGGCGTCTTTTTCGTTGTCGATCGGTGCGCCGGGCGTGAGCAGCTGGCTCGCCGCCTGCTTGACCTGCGCCACCGCCGCGCCCACCACGCCGGGGGCTGGCTGGTTGTCGGCGGCGCGCTGGATCATGGTTTTCAGGCGGCGCGAGAGCGGCAGCAGCAGCGGCGCGTCATCACCCAGATGCTCGGTGCAGGCAGCATCGAGGCCAGCCAGATGTTCGGAGAGCTGCCGGAACATCGGCAACTGCTCTTTGATCGCGATGTTTTCAGTGATGACCTGCTCAAGACGCGGCACCAGCCAGCCAATGGCGGCGGCACGGGTACGGGGTTTGAGCGGATGAACGTCGGCCCAGTTGTTTTCCGACAGATGGTGCAACAGGCCGAGGCCGGCCAGCAGCCCGGGGAAGGATTCACGCTGGTACAGCGACCAGGTCAGCCAGGCGCCGACACGCAAATCCTTGGATTGGGTACGCAGGAGATTTTCGCTGTTTTCGCGAATTTTCAGCCAGTCGATCTGCCCGCTTTCGTGCATCGACGAGGCTTTGGCCAGCTCGCTTTCCAGCGCCTCGAATTCGCTCGAAAAACGAACGTCTTCGCCCGCGAAATTCTCTTTGGAAACAGAGACTTTGGCGAGTTCGAGGTAATGGGCGGAAAGTTTGCTTGAGTAGGACATCCATGGCCTTTGATTTGGATAACGTCATGCGCCTATTGGAAGTACAGCGGCGCGGGACAGTATCGAAGAGCAGTGCAGCGGCTCATCCAATTGAGTTGTGCTCTTACAAGTGGGCGCATCGTAATCACTATGATGGCCACTAGCAAGCATCCGATTAAACAACAAGACGAAGTGTTCATTGGGATCTGTAGGAGATCGCCCTATATGTTGCAGGGGATTCCCTGATAGTCATTTATATTCGCCACATTTCTCACTCCCCCGCCAAAACCCTGAGCTAGAGCGCTTCTGCGCGGCGAGACGACATTCTGCCGGACGCCGGCGCCATTAAAGGGCGGCAAGCATGACAAATCTTGAAAAAAATAGAAGTAGGACACTTCCGAAAATACATCGGCCTCTTTGAACAATTCAGCGAAGACAATGACGAACAGCAAAAGTGCCATCAATTTGATGGCAAAGTATTTTTGTGAAACTTTCACAGCCCCGTAAACACTGCACATTCGTGCTAACTCAATAACTTCCGAAGTGGCTTCCTACAGCCCTTTCCTTCAATTCATACAACACCTTACAACCCGGAAGTCTCTGACAAATGACAGAGATACTTCTTACATCATTTTATTTCCTGCGCAGCTAGCGTGCCTTGGTAAATTTTTTATGCGTGGCGATCAGGGACGATCGAGCACCGCGCATCGACTCATTTTGCTTAAGGACAAGCGTATGTTCAGCACGGGCAATTGCGCGCCTTTTACCCTGCAGATTCCCGGAGTTCGCCACGACTTCAAGGTGCTCGCATTTGATGGTGATGAAGCCATCAGCTGCCTGTACGCCATCCGGGTCGAACTGGTCAGTGAACGAGCGGATATCGATCTGGAAGGTCTGCTCAGTCAACCGGCGTTTCTGCAATTCGGGTTTAACAACGAAGGTATTCATGGGCGCATTGAAGATGTGCGGGTGGGTGAAGTCGGGAAGCGTCTGACCCACTATCAATTGACGCTGGTGCCTGCGCTGCACTATTTGCAGTTCAGCCACGACCAGCGGATTTTCCAGAATCTGACGGTCCCGCAGATCATCACTCAGGTACTCCAGCTTCATGGTATCCAGGGCGATGTATTCACCTTCCATGTCAGTACCAGCACGGAACGCGAGTACTGCGTTCAATATGGGCAATCCGACTTTGAGTTCATCCAGCGCCTGTGTGCCGAGGACGGTATTGCGTGGCACCACCAGCACTACGCCGACAGCCATAGGCTGGTTTTCACTGACGATCAGGTGTTTTTCCCATCGCTGGGGACGACGCCCTATCAACAAGGCACTGGCATGGTCGCCGAGCACCCGGTCGTCGAGCGGTTCGCCATGGTTTTCAATACTCGTACCAGTACCGTCACACGCCGTGACTATGACCTGAAGCGCCCCGCACTGTTGCTGGAAAGTCGCTTCACGGCAGAGTTCACCCCCGCGCTGGAAGACTATCGTTATCCCCTCCTGATGGAGAATGAAAAACAGGGTAAGCAGCAGGTGCGCCAGGCGCTGGAGCGACATCGCAGCGACTATCAGAGGGTTGAAGGCGAAAGTGATCAGCCGACGCTGCGCAGCGGTTATCTGTTCAACCTGACCGAGCATCCGCGCAAAGACTGCAATGGCCAGTGGTTGCTGGTGAGCCTGCAGCACAGAGGCAAGCAACCGCAATCACTCGAGGAGTCAGCCAGCAGCGACGCCAAACCTGCCGATGGCTTCACTCAGGGCTATCGCAACACTTTCAGCGCCATCCCGGCGGATGTGCTCTACCGCCCTCGACTGCCATCGGCAAAACCGTTGTTGGTCTGCCAGACCGCACGCGTCACCGGCCCGCCCGGACGGGACACGTTTTGCGATAAGCACGGAAGGGTTCGTGTCGAGTTTCCCTGGGATCGGGCAGAACTCGGCAGCGAAAAGAGCAGTTGCTGGATAAGGGTCGCGTCCAGTTGGGCTGGCGAAGGTTTCGGGGCGGTGACTATCCCGCGCATCGGCATGGAAGTGGTCGTGACATTTCAGGAAGGTGATCCGGATCGGCCGCTGATCACCGGGTGCGTGCCCAACAAGGTCACTTCCACCGCCTACCCATTGCCCGACAACGAAACCAGAACGGTCTTGCGCACTCAGAGCTCACCGCGCAACGGCGGCTATAACGAATTGTCGATCGAAGACCGTGCCGGGCAGGAGAACATCTATCTGCGCGCCCAGCGTGACATCGAGCAACTGATCCTCAACGACAGCCGCAGCCTGATCAGACACGACCGCTTCGAGCAGGTGGGCAATGACAGCACCACCCTCATCGAGGGCAAAGCGCTGCGCACCCACCAAGGCGTGCGTAGCACGGTGATCAATGCCGATGATCTGCTGACAGTCAGGGGCACCAGCAGTCAGTCCGTCGATGCACTGGTGATTCAGGCCGGTGAGCAGGCGCATGTAACCGCCAGCAATGTGGTGATTGATGCCGGCATGAGCCTGACGTTGACGGCCGGTGGGCATCACATCGTGATCAACGCTGCGGGGATTTTCAGCAGCGTGCCGATTGTCGAGGGCGGCGCGCCCATGGCGGGAATCACACCGTTGCAACCATTGCAGGCTGTCGCCAGCCAAACCATCCCCGCCATCGCCACGCCGTTGTCCATCCTCAGCGACGCCCGTCAGCAGGCGGCCGATTATTGCCCGCTCTGCGAGGCGTGTCTGGCGGGCCAATGCAGCCTTGGAGAAGTCGCATGACGCCGGTCAAACGATGGCTGCACGAGCAGAATCGGGCCGGGCGCGATCTCTATCTGATGCTCGATGTCGACGGCCAGCTGGATGAACGGACTGCACTGCTTGACGAACTGGGCGTTGAGCGGTATCGCAATCTGTATGCAGGGACGGCCGCAAACGCACTTGCACAGTCGGGGCCGCTGCTGTTTCAGATTGATTCCATTGGTTATCCCGCGATCCAGGCGCTGCTCGACACCCCCGAGCGCAATTGGGGCTGGCTGGCAAGCGCCAGCCACTTTGAACTCGATGCCGTGGCTGCGCACTGGCGCGAACGCGTGATGACCGGTGAGCGGCCAAACCTGGCGATCTACCGCGCGCATGACAACCGCGTGCTCGGTCGCGCGCTGGCCCCTCTGCAACCGCAGCAGTACGCCGAACTTCTGGGACCTATGGTCAGCGTCTGTTACTGGCACGACGAACAATGGAGGGTCGCCGACAATCCCGATCCCGGCATGCACCCACTGCCGGCCGATCCGCCATGGCTACAGACCCCGACACCGGAGCTGGTTTACACCAACGTGCTGTTCGATAACGCCCGCCGCTATCTGGTTGGCGAACACACCGAAGCGATGACCCGACTCGCGGAGCAACTGGATATGGATGACTGGTTGTGGGGGCAGATCCAGCGGACTCGCCTGTGGGGCTGGCAAGCACCGGAGCAAGTGCATTTCTTGCTGACCCAGAGTTTGCAGATGCCAGGGTATCTACCGCCCAAGTCGTGGTTGCCAAAACCTGAAGAAGAGCCGGCGGCGCATTTTGAGCGGGTGTATCAGCAGGTGCTGTATTGGCAGACAGAGGCTCGTTTATGAGCGGTGCATTTCGATTTCTGGCACTTGGCAGCTGCCTCGCGCTGAGCGTGGGTTGTTCGGCTGTGGGCAAACCGAACACATTCACCTTTGTTCCCGATCTTCCGCCCAACTTCAAGTACGACCTGACGGCCACCTACGTGCCCGCCAAGGATCAAACATGCTCGGTGCCGGGTGGAAAAGGTACTCAGCTTGGGTTCAATAAAACCAACATGAAATACGAAGGCACATCAGAAATCCCGCTTTACAGAACCGTGAGCGACTGCCCGCTGGTGCTGAACCATGTGGAGATCAAGGTCATCGGCGTCTTTGGCCCTGGACGAAGTAACAGCAGCTATGACTACGCCTCATTTTCCGTGCGTCCAGAGTTGCTGGAACGACAAATGGGTACTTTCAGAGATGACGAGACAGCTGAATTCTTCGGTGAGTGCATGTGGTCCTTCCGCACCGTCGGGCCGAAGCGTTACCTGATCAAACTGCTGACCTGCAAAAAAATGGATGCTCAGGGCAATGTCGGGCGAAGCCGTCCTTCCACGGCGTACACGCTGACTCAGCTTTCAGGAAAAACGGTAATTCTGAAAATCCAATTGTCTGAGCGGGAAAAGCCCGCCTTTGGTGACACTTGGGTAAAAGTGCCCGGCGGCTGGAAGCGTTGCATGGGGAAAGCCTTTGAGGACCAGGATGCGTTCTGCTTCGGCAATTCCAGAGACTTCAGCACATTCAGGATGGTGGACGAACGCATCTGCACCATTTACCCGGGCTGTACGGAAAACAAGGATGCAACACCATGACGGATCAAAAAATACCGTATTCGCGGGTGTATTCCCCACACCTCAAACGAGTCCTTCATTGCCTGACATTGAGCACTTGCCTTGCTTTGACATTGGGTTGCTCGGCTGTAGGAAAACCGAACACATTCACCTTTGTTCCCGATCTTCCGCCCAACTTCAAGTACGACCTGACGGCCACCTACGTGCCCGCCAAGGATCAAACATGCTCGGTGCCGGGTGGAAAAGGTACTCAGCTTGGGTTCAATAAAACCAACATGAAATACGAAGGCACATCAGAAATCCCGCTTTACAGAACCGT
>NZ_FYDT01000006.1:0-43475 GCF_900187585.1 Pseudomonas sp. Irchel 3E19 | reverse complement strand
CGGCCACCTACGTGCCCGCCAAGGATCAAACATGCTCGGTGCCGGGTGGAAAAGGTACTCAGCTTGGGTTCAATAAAACCAACATGAAATACGAAGGCACATCAGAAATCCCGCTTTACAGAACCGTAAGCGACTGCCAGCTCGCGCTGAATCATGTGGAGATCAAGGTCATCGGCGTTTTTGGCCCGGGACGCAGTAACAGCAGCTATGACTACGCTTCATTTGCCGTTCGTCCGGAGTTGCTTGAGCGACAAATGGGTACTTTCAGCGATGACGACACAGCTGAGTTTTTCGGTGAGTGTATGTGGTCCTTCCGCACCGTCAGTCCCAAGCGTTACCTCATAAAAATGTTGAGATGCAAAAAAATGGATGCACGGGGCAATGTTGGGCAAAGCCGCCCTTCCACGGCGTACACGCTGACTCAGCTAGCGGGAATAACCGTAAGGCTGAAGATCAAGTTGGCTGATGAAGAAAGGCCCGGCTGGGGTGACACCTGGGTTGAAGTTCCCGGTGGCTGGAAGCGCTGTTTGGGTGAAGGCATGGAAGATCAGCGTGGTTACTGCAATGGAAATTACAAGGACTTCAGCACCTTCAGAATGGTGGATGAGCGCGTTTGCACCATTTACCCCGGCTGCACGGAAAACAAGGATGAGACCCCATGAGCATTGAACCGTTAAATCCGAGCATCGCTGCTTTTATGCAAGGGAACATCCATGCCTGCCCAAGGCGCGGACATTCGACGAGTTTTCAATTAGTGGACGAGTTCGGTGATGGCAAACCCTACACCGGTTTGGCCTACGAGATCATCGATTATGAAGATACCGTCTACACGGGCAAACTGGACGCCACAGGTTCCGGAAAAGTAGATGACCATTACTGTGGCCCAGTGGTACTAAAGCTCAATCAGCCGTTCAACGGAACAGAACCACTCTATAAAGATTTGGGGACAAGAGAGCACTACCCCCTCCCCATCACCGAACTCCAAGTACGCGCCGAAAAGACCCGCTTCTTCAACAAATCAGGCGTACGCACCCAAGCCAATCCCGCAAAAGACCTCGCCGCAAACACTGCCTATTACCAGGTTGAAGTGAGCGAACTGGTCAAACATGTGGCGCACTTGCCGCCACTTGCCCATCGTAGTGATCCGCCGAATATGGTGGTTCACAAACTCATGCGATCCGCCCCCAAAACCAGAGCTTTCGCGAAGGGTGATACAAACACCCCGGATAGTGGCGCGAGCGCGCTCTTCAGTCAGGGAGAACTGGCCACGGTCGAGTTAGGTTTTTTTCCGCCGCCGCCCAAACCCAAAGGCATTGCCCTGCTACCGAACAAGCATCATGTGCTGGAAGTTCGCCCCATGCGGGCGTTGCGCCCGATGTTGTCGACCGGCAACGAATTCTGCGCACTCAACCTCTATCAACTGTCGTTGATGGCGACCCTGAGTTACTCCGACTTTGGACAGGAACCGAACACACAGCCGGTCAAGACAGACAGCGTGAGCTTCCCCTTGCAACCCAGCAGCGGCAACTGGTTCGGCCATGCCCTGCCGCAGTTTGATGAACTGTGGAAAGTCGATGCCGTGCAAACGAAAAAGTACTACCCGCTGTATGAGGAAGTGCCTTACTCGAAACGTCTGGAAGTGGTGCCGTTCGATCCGAAGCTCTACCCCGAAGTGAATGATCCGAACTTGGGGGATGAGCAGGAACATCCAGCCAAACTGCACTTTTTTGATGATCGCAAACAGGTCGACAGCACAGACACCCAAGCCTTCATCACCCATCACGACGGGTTGATATTGATCAGCGTACGCGGAACCAGCGAACTGGGACCCGATGCCATGCGTGATGGAGATGCCTATCAGGTTCCTTTTGAGGAAGGAGAAGGCAAGGTACACCGCGGTTTCTACGGCGGCGCCCAAGCAGTTTACCCGTTTGTGGTGAGTTATCTGGAGCGATTCTACAGCGGGCAAAAACTGCTGATTACCGGACACAGCCTAGGCGGGGCAATTGCACTGATATTGTCAGAGATGCTGCGACGCGATCCACAGTACTTACCGCAGATCGTGCTCTACACCTACGGCGCCCCTCGCGCCGGTGACGCTACCTTCATCAATAGCGCCCAACCGCTGATCCACCATCGCATCGTCAACCAGAACGACCCTGTTCCCAGCGTGCCCACTACCTGGATGAACACCTATGCCAAGCCCAAGCCGATGTATATCGCCAACGGAGCAGTGCTGGTTATTAGTCCGGCTGCCGGTTTTGCCTTGCTTGTGTGGGGAATGACCAACTTTTTTGGCGACGATTACGGCCATCACGGCGCACTGCGCCATTTCATGCCAGTGGTGTTTGGCAAGGAACACCAATCATCCATTCTCTGGCAGCCGGGCTGCAGCATCATCAACGATCACGGCTGCGCTGAAGCCTTGAAAAATATAGATGGCTTACCCAAGCGCGGTTCTTTTCTGAAGCAGCTCTTCGCGGCAGGCGATCACTCGATGGTCGGCAGCTACATCCCCGGCTGCTGGGCAAGCCTACGCCGCTGGCAAGAGGCTCAGCAGCTCAAACGCTCTTTGGTCACACCCCGGGAGTTCGAATGGGTCAGCGGCGCATTGGAAAATATCAGAAAGCAACTGCGTGCCGTTGAGCGCGAGATCCAGGCTCACCCCAGCGCCTATGTCCGCCACGAGGAAAGAAATCACAAGACCACGGTTCTCAACAATGAAATAAACAAGATCAAAACCACCCAGGCTCGACTGGTCGCCTTGCACGGCCAGCGAGTCACCGAAGCCGACGTCTACGGCAGCTATGCCGACCAGCCCGAGTGGGTGCAGGAAAACCTGCTGCGCTGGAACGCGCACCCGGAAAACCTCGTTCAGGAACAACTGGCGATGATTCCGCCAGCAGCCGAAGACCACGATGCCGCCCTCGCCGCGATAACCGGCGGGCATGCTATTGGCGCCCCGTTTCAGCTGGACATCGATTCGATTGCGTAGCAGCTAAACAACGCGCGGGCAAACCTTGGCTATGCCAGAATCCAGTGCCAAAAGATTCGGCACCCTCTACAAAGGCTGGTAAGGAGCGTCACCTCATGGAATTGAAAGCCATATTTTTCGCAGCACTTATTTGGCTGCCAATCACCCAAGCGTCAGCGGACACCCCGTCACTGGACGGCCATTACTACTTGGTTGGCGCAATGGAAATGGGCGCTGAATTGCTGCTGCGCAAGGACGGCACCTTTGACGCGGGCGTGGCGTATGGGAGTGCCGACGGTTTTGCCAAAGGCACCTGGCGAGTGGACAACCAGACACTGACGCTCAAAAGCGAAACCAAACCTGCGTCCTGCAACGATTTGTCCGCCCTCTTCCAGGATTTGCAACTGGCGATTGAGCCAAATTGCCTGGCCGTGGACTTCGGCAACGGCAAAGCCTGCTTTCGACGTCAGTAACCCGATTTACCGCCACAAAAAAAATGGGCACCCGACCGCAATCGGTGTGCCCATTTTTTTGCGGTTCTCCCCGCTATTCGAGGAGTTCGCCGCAATTAAGGATTAACGCTGTCTTTCAACGACTTGCCTGGCTTGAACGCAACGGTGTTGCTGGCCTTGATTTTCACCGGCTCACCGGTTTGCGGGTTTTTGCCGGTACGGGCGCCGCGGTGGCGTTGCAGGAAGGTGCCGAAGCCCACCAGCGTGACGCTGTCCTTGCGGTGCAGAGCGCCAGTGATTTCTTCGAGAACGGCGTTGAGCACGCGGTTGGCCTGTTCTTTGGTCAGATCTGCTTTTTCAGCGATTGCAGCGGCGAGTTCTGGTTTACGCATTAGTGAAGCCCCTTTGACGGTTTTTTGTTGTTATGTCCGTGCTGTTCTCGTTGGAACAGCGCCCAAGGCGCCGCAGGCTCTACTCTGCGGCAGACGGGAGTGAGAATGGCACGCGGATACCGGCGGCGCCAGTCTCCCCACGACCTTTGTGGGGGCAAAAGCGGGGTGAATCCGACAGAACGACCGGTATTTACGCCAGCAAGGGCGGAAGCTGTTTGTTCAGGGCCAGTTTCTCCATGACGGCCGCCCCAGTCAGGGCATAGCCGAGCAACTGACCATCGGCGCTGTGGCACAAGGCCTTGATGTCGGCGCCCTGCCCTTCGACCGTCCACACGCCTTCGCTGCCGCGTGGCGGTGGCGAAACCACCAGCGGGCAAACCGGAGTCTTCACGGTGATCGGCATCGCGCCGTAGCTGACCACCGTCGGATGGCCGGCCAGGGTTTGTGCAAGCGCTCGCGCACAGCTCATCAGGGGCATTACGTACAGCAAATTCAGCCCATCGACCTCGGCGCAATCGCCCAAGGCGTAGATATTGGCGTGGGATGTCTTGAGATGGCGATCGACTACGACACCGCGATTGACCTGCACGCCGGCAGCCGCGGCCAGATCGATGCGCGGACGCAGGCCGATGGCCGAGACCACCACATCGCAGGCAATGACCTGACCGTCGGACAGATGCGCTTCCAGGCCGTCGGCGACTTTCTGCAGGCGGGTCAGCACCGGACCGAGATGGAAGCGCGCACCGAGGCTTTCCAGCCCGGCCTGCACCGCGGCCGCAGCGGCGGGGTGCAGCAACATCGGCATAACCTGCTCGCACGGCGCGACCAATTGCACCTCGTAGCCGCCAAGGATCAGGTCATTGGCAAACTCACAACCGATCAGGCCGGCACCGAGCACCAGCACTCGACGCTTGCCGGCGGCCGCCGCACGAAAGCGTGCGTAGTCTTCGAGATCGTTGATCGGGAACACCAGATTCGCGCCATCGCCTTCAATCGGCACACGCACGGTTTCCGCACCCCAGGCGAGGATCAGGTCGCGGTAGTACACCGCTTCTTCGCCAATCCACAGGCGCTTGTGGCCGGCGTCGATGCCGCTGATGCGCGTGTGGGTGCGCACTTCGGCTTTCAACTGCTCGGCCATGGCGCCCGGTTCGGCCATGCTCAGGCCATCGGCGTCCTTGTTCTTGCCGAAACCGGTGGAGAGCATCGGCTTGGAGTAAGAGCGACCGTCATCAGCGGTAATCAGCAGCAGCGGGGTTTCGCTATCGAGCTTGCGAAACTCCCGGGCCAGGTTGTAGCCCGCGAGCCCGGTGCCGACGATTACGACAGGTGCGTTCATGCCTTACTCCTTGGGTTTACTCAGTTGATTTCGATCATTTCGAAGTCCATCTTGCCGACGCCGCAGTCCGGGCACAGCCAGTCTTCCGGCACGTCCTGCCACAGGGTGCCCGGCGCGATACCGTCATCCGGCCAGCCGTCGGCTTCGTTATAGATCAGGCCGCAGACGATGCATTGCCACTTTTTCATTCAGGTACTTCCTCAGGATTCAGGCTTTTGTCGGCGCGAACGGTCGATGGGTAGTGCACTGCCATCCGGCTCAGCGCGTTTTGTACTGATGGAGCCGGGCAGATGCAAGCCTGTTCGGCGCAACGGCGCCCCGGTTCAATCAATATCGCGGGCTGCCATGGTAAGCTCGCGGCCTCATTTGCGGCCAATAATGACTCATTGTGCAACATTCAAATTCCGCTCCGGTCCCGCTCTGGCTGACCCAAGGCCAACTGACGCGCCTCCCCGATTCGTCGACCCTCGACTGGTTGTTCGACGAAGGCTCCCTGACTCGCCGCCTGACCCGTCTGTCCAACGATGGCTTCAGCGTCACGCCGCTATTTGAAGGCTGGGACACCTTGCGCGCCGATGAATGCGCCGCGCTGGATCTGGCCGAAGGCAGCGAAGGCTGGGTGCGCGAAGTGTATTTACGCGGTCATGGCGAAGCCTGGGTGTTCGCCCGCAGCGTGGCCTCGCGCAGCGCCTTGCAGGGCGACGGTTTGCACATGGATGAGTTGGGTAGTCGTTCGTTGGGCGAACTGCTTTTTTGCGATCACGCCTTCCAGCGCCGCGCCATCGAAGTCTGCCACTACCCCGAAGACTGGCTGCCACAAGCCTCTCGCGTCCCTGAGCTGTGGGGCCGTCGCTCGCGTTTCGACCGTGGCGCACTGAGCGTGCTGGTCGCCGAAATCTTCCTGCCGAGCCTGTGGAGCGCCGTCCGCGCCCACCCGGAGAACTGCTGATGTATCAGAGCCTGCTCAAGTCCCTGAACCGCGTGAACCCGCGTGCCTGGGATTTCATTCAGTTAACCCGCATGGACAAGCCGATCGGCATTTACCTGCTGCTGTGGCCGACGCTGTGGGCGCTTTGGATTGCCGGCAAAGGCTCGCCGTCGCTGGCCAACATCGTGATTTTCGTCCTCGGCGTGGTGCTGACCCGCGCCGGTGGCTGCGTGATCAACGACTGGGCCGACCGCAAGGTCGACGGTCACGTCAAACGTACCGCGCAACGACCACTGGCCAGCGGCAAGATCAGCTCGAAAGAGGCGTTGGTATTCTTCGCGATTCTGATGGGCGTGAGTTTCCTGCTGGTGTTGTGCACCAATGCGCCGACGATCTGGCTGTCGTTGGGTGGCCTGGCGCTGGCGTTCACCTATCCGTTCATGAAGCGCTACACCTATTACCCGCAAGTGGTGCTGGGCGCGGCGTTTTCCTGGGGCATGCCGATGGCGTTCACCGCCGAGACCGGCGAAGTGCCCGCCGCGGCGTGGTTGCTGTGGATCGCCAACCTGCTGTGGACGGTGGGTTACGACACGTATTACGCGATGACTGATCGTGATGACGATTTGAAGATCGGGGTGAAATCCACGGCGATTCTGTTTGGCGAGGCGGATCGGGTGATCATTTTGACCTTGCAGGCGCTGTCGTTGGGCTGTCTGTTGCTGGCGGGGTCGAAGTTCGAGCTGGGGATCTGGTTCCATCTCGGTCTGCTGGTGGCCGCCGGTTGTTACGCGTGGGAGTTCTGGTACACCCGCAGCAAGGACCGGATGCGTTGCTTCCAGGCGTTTTTGCACAACCACTGGGCCGGGTTGGCGATTTTTGTCGGGATTGTGCTGGATTACGCGTTGCGCTGAGCCACAAAACCTGTGGGAGCGAGCCTGCTCGCGAAGGCGTCGGGTCAGTCAACAAATGGGTTACTGACACACCGCTTTCGCGAGCAGGCTCGCTCCCACAGGGGTTTTGCAGTTATTTCTGTGACATGTGGACGACGTGCCACACATCCTTCATGCCATCGCCCTTCATTTCTCCAGGCTTTTCATCCTTCACGAACGTGTGCAGCGGCTTGCCATCGTAGGCGTACTGCATCATGCCGTCATCGCGCTTGATTACACTCCATTTGCCTTCAGCCTTGGCGTCAGCTGGCGCCATCATCGGAGGCCAGTTCTTGGCGCAGTCGCCGTTGCACATCGACTTGCCGCCAGCGTCCTTGTCGAACGTGTAAACGGTCATGCCTTTGTGATCGACCATCATGCCGTCTTTCATCATGGCCGGTTCGGCGGCCATCGCCAGACCGGGCAGAGCGAGGGCGGCAGCCATCAGCAGAGCCTTAAGGGAAACAGTCATTTGAGTCATGGAAACCTTCAGTTGTGGTTGTCAGGATTCGGACTTAAAGCTTAGTTCAGGATCCCTCCCACCGTCGGGCGACTAAAATACTGTCACACGACTGCAATAATTCCGTTATCTAATGCGGCGCAAGACAGTTAAATGACAAGAGGATTAAGGCATGGTTGGCAGGAGCATTCTGATCGTCGACGACGAAGCGCCCATTCGCGAAATGATCGCCGTTGCGTTGGAAATGGCCGGCTATGACTGCCTCGAGGCGGAGAACTCGCAGCAGGCACACGCCATCATCGTCGACCGTAAACCGGATCTGATCCTGCTCGACTGGATGCTGCCCGGCACCTCAGGCATCGAGCTGGCCCGCCGTCTGAAGCGTGACGAGCTGACCGGGGACATCCCGATCATCATGCTCACCGCCAAGGGCGAAGAGGACAACAAGATCCAGGGTCTGGAAGTCGGCGCTGACGACTACATCACCAAACCGTTTTCCCCACGTGAGCTGGTTGCACGCCTCAAAGCCGTGCTGCGTCGCGCCGGCCCGACCGATGGCGAAGCGCCGATTGAAGTCGGCGGTCTGCTGCTCGACCCAATCAGCCACCGCGTGACCATCGACGGCAAGCCTGCCGAGATGGGCCCGACCGAATACCGTCTGCTGCAATTTTTCATGACTCACCAGGAACGCGCCTACACCCGTGGCCAGTTGCTGGATCAGGTCTGGGGCGGCAATGTCTACGTTGAAGAGCGTACCGTCGACGTGCACATCCGACGCCTGCGCAAGGCGCTCGGCGACGCCTACGAAAATCTGGTACAAACCGTGCGCGGCACTGGCTATCGGTTTTCCACCAAGGCCTGAGCCGACCGCCAGACTCGCTGACAAGGATCGTATTTCCCGTGAATCAAAACTGGCATGGCACCCTGATTCGCCACATGCTGTTGCTGGTCACCGCCTGCCTGGTGATCGGCCTGATCACCGGCTATTACGGCTGGAGCCTCGCGGCAGGTCTGGGTATTTACCTGGCCTGGACGCTCAAGCAACTGCTGCGTCTGCACGAATGGCTGCGCCAGCACCAACCCGATGAAGCACCGCCCGATGGCTATGGCCTGTGGGGCGAAGTGTTCGACAGCATCTACCATCTGCAACGCCGCGACCAACGTGTGCGCGGACGCCTGCAAGCGGTGATCGACCGGGTGCAGGAATCCACCGCTGCGCTGAAAGACGCGGTGATCATGCTCGACAGCGACGGCAATCTGGAATGGTGGAACCGCGCCGCCGAAACCCTGCTCGGCCTCAAGACCCCGCAGGACAGCGGCCAGCCAGTGACCAACCTGGTGCGACATCCGCGTTTCAAGGAGTATTTCGAGCAGGAAAGCTACGCCGAACCGCTGGAAATCCCCTCACCGACCAATGATCGCGTGCGCATCCAGCTGTACCTGACCCGCTACGGCAACAATGAACACTTGATGCTGGTGCGCGATGTCACGCGCATTCATCAGCTGGAACAGATGCGCAAAGACTTCATCGCCAACGTCTCCCACGAATTGCGCACGCCGCTGACGGTGATCTGCGGCTATCTGGAAACCCTGCTCGATAACGTCGAGGAGGTGAATCCACGCTGGAGCCGTGCCCTGCAGCAGATGCAGCAACAGGGCGGCCGCATGCAGACGCTGCTCAACGACCTGCTGTTGTTGGCGAAACTGGAAGCCACCGATTACCCGTCGGACAACCAGCCGATACAGATCGACACGCTGCTGCAATCGATCAAGAGCGATGCGCAGCAATTGTCCGGATCGAAAAACCAGCGCATTACCCTCGAAGCCGACGCCAGCCTGCTGCTCAAGGGCAGCGAGGCAGAACTGCGCAGTGCGTTCTCCAATCTGGTGTTCAATGCGGTGAAGTACACACCGGCCGAGGGCAATATCCGCATTCGCTGGTGGGGCGATGAGCAAGGCGCGCACCTGAGCGTGCAGGATTCCGGGATCGGCATCGACAGCAAACACCTGCCGCGCCTGACCGAACGGTTTTACCGTGTCGACTCCAGCCGTAACTCCAACACCGGCGGCACCGGCCTGGGCCTGGCCATCGTCAAACACGTGTTGCTGCGCCACCGCGCACGCATGGAAATCAGCAGCGTGCCCGGCCACGGCAGCACGTTCACCTGCCATTTCGCCCCCGCTCAGGTGGCTCACGCACGGGCGATCAGCGCCGCCGAGTGATACCGGCCAGCACGCGCCACTAGGCAATCGCCCTGTCAGCCGCTACATTGGCGCACTTGCGTCTGCCTTTCAGGCGCGACTTTTTCTCTCTTACGAATCACACGGAACCCGCAAAACTCCATCATGGACCCTTCCCCTGGCTTGTCCCTCGCTACAATTTTCGCCGATTTCGGCATGATCCTTTTTGCTCTGATCCTGGTTTTGCTCAACGGCTTCTTCGTTGCGGCGGAATTCGCCATGGTCAAACTGCGCTCGACCCGGGTCGAGGCCATCGCTGATCAGAACGGCTGGCGCGGGCATATCCTGCGCACCGTACACAGTCAGCTCGATGCGTACCTCTCGGCGTGTCAGCTCGGTATCACCCTCGCCTCCCTTGGTCTGGGCTGGGTCGGTGAGCCGGCGTTTGCGCACATTCTCGAGCCATTGCTGGAAAGCGTTGGCGTGCAGTCGCCTGAAGTGATCAAAGGCGTGTCGTTCTTCGCCGCGTTCTTCGTCATCTCGTATCTGCACATCGTCGTCGGTGAGCTGGCGCCCAAGTCGTGGGCCATTCGCAAACCCGAGTTGCTGTCACTGTGGACGGCGGTGCCGCTGTACCTGTTCTACTGGGCGATGTACCCGGCGATCTACCTGCTTAACGCCAGCGCCAACGCGATTTTGCGTATCGCAGGGCAAGGTGAACCCGGCCCGCACCACGAACACCATTACAGCCGCGAAGAACTGAAACTGATTCTGCACTCCAGCCGTGGCCAGGATCCGAGCGACCAAGGCATGCGCGTATTGGCCTCGGCCGTGGAAATGGGTGAGCTGGAAGTGGTCGACTGGGCCAACTCCCGGGAAGACCTGATCACCCTCGAATTCAACGCGCCGCTGAAAGAAATCCTGGCGATGTTCCGTCGCCACAAGTTCAGCCGTTATCCGGTGTACGACAGCGAGCGCCAGGAGTTCGTCGGCCTGCTGCACATCAAGGACCTGCTGCTGGAACTGGCAGCGCTGGATCACATTCCCGAGTCGTTCAACCTGGCTGAACTGACCCGTCCGCTGGAGCGCGTGTCACGGCACATGCCGCTGTCGCAGTTGCTGGAGCAGTTCCGCAAGGGCGGCTCGCACTTCGCCGTGGTCGAGGAGGCTGACGGCAACATCATCGGCTACCTGACCATGGAAGACGTGCTGGAAGTGCTGGTCGGCGATATTCAGGACGAACACCGCAAGGCAGAGCGCGGCATCCTTGCCTATCAGCCAGGCAAGTTGCTGGTACGTGGCGATACACCGCTGTTCAAGGTTGAGCGCCTGCTGGGCATCGATCTGGATCACATCGAAGCCGAAACCCTCGCCGGGCTGGTCTACGAAACCCTGAAACGGGTGCCGGAAGAGGAAGAAGTGCTGGAAGTCGAAGGCCTGCGGATCATCATCAAGAAGATGAAAGGGCCGAAGATTGTGCTGGCCAAGGTGTTGATGCTGGATTGATCGGTTGATCCGGCACCGCGCCGATCTCTTCGCGAGCAGGCTCGCTCCCACTCTGCAATGCATTTCAATGTGGGAGCGAGCCTGCTCGCGAAGGCGCTATTGCTTGCCCAACGCAAAGTTGGGCAAAGCCCCCAGCGGCTGGTTGAACTGATACGGAATCGACACCAGCCCCAGCCCGGTATTGCGCTGCACCACAAAGTGCAGGTGCGGGCCGCTGCTGTTGCCCGTGTTGCCCGACAGCGCCAGTGGGCTGCCCACCGTCACGCGCTGCCCCTCGCGCACGCTCACCGAGCCCTGCTTGAGATGCAGGTACACGCCCATCGTCCCGTCATCGTGCAGCACACGCACGAAATTGCCGGAAGGGTCGGTGCCGCGGCCACTCTGCGAGTTCTCGGTTTTCACCACCACCCCTGCCCGCGCGGCAATGATCGGCGTGCCCACCGGCATGGCGATGTCCATCGCATACTTGTTCTTCGGCCCGTAATGGCTGTATTGGCCCTCGGCGCCCTGACTCAAGCGAAACGGCCCCCCACGCCATGGCAGCGGATAGCGATAGCCCTGGGCCGCTCCGCCAGGATCACCCAACGCATATTGAAACTGCGGCGAATACACCAGTGGCTTGCCAGCGGTAATCGCCGTCAGCAACGCCAACCGGGTATTGCTGCGTGCCGGCAGCACGCGGCGGATCGTTTTAGTCGGCACGCCGCGCACATTGCTGATGCCGGTAAATGCCAGCGCAATCTCGACCGGCGCATACAGAGCGTTGCGCACGAACACCACGTCGGCGCCCTTCTGCTTCTTGATGTCGAGGTACACCTGCCGCTCAAGACGTTCAACCATCCGATCCTGAAAGACGAACACCTGCGAGCCTTTGCTCGGACGGTCGCTGTACGAGACCACGCCGTTGGCATCGGTGGATTTGTAGATGGTCATGGCCACAACCGAGGAGGAAGCCAGGACAAGACCAATGAAAAACAGCAGGCGAGCGAGCATTGGCAAGAGTCTGTTGAAGTAAGGCCTGGGAAAGAGCCTAGCAGGTGAAGTAGACCAGGCTAGTCGACAGATGTTTCAAATTGGGCAGTCTGGGAGATTGATGGTGCAAGTGATGGCCCCTTCGCGAGCAGGCTCGCTCCCACCTTTGAAATGCATTCCAATGTGGGAGCGAGCCTGCTCGCGAAAGCGGTGTGTCAGGCGACGAAGATCAAGCGCCCGGAACGAAGTGCTTCTGCGCCGTGCCACGGGCGATCAGGCGGGAGATGTAGTCGAGCTTCTGCGCGTCCTGATCGACGAAGCGGAAGGTCAGTTGCAGCCAGTCGCTGTCGGCTTTCTGCTCAAAAGCGACGATCGCGTGCAGGTAACCGTTGAGGCGGGCGATTTCGGCGTTGTCGCCCTGCTCCAGGTCGAGCACGGCGCTGTCGAGGATCTGCGGCAGGGTGTCGGTGCGTTTCACCACCAACAGCGCTTCCTTGATACTCAGGGCCTTGATCACGCATTGCTGGTTGCCGCTTGGCAGGCGCAACTGGCCTTGCCCACGACCACCTGCAGGCGCTGCCGAGGCGGCTGGCGCTTTGACCGGCGGGCTGTTGAGCAGACCACGCGACGGTGCAGCGGCTGGCGTCGGCGCGACAACGGCAGGCTTGGCGAACGGGTTGACCGCAGCGGCCGCCGGGGCACCGCCGATCACGGCAGCCTTGCCGCCGGTCAATGCGCTGAGGGAGTCGTTGCCGAATGCCGAGTTCATCTTGGTTGGCGCGCTGTTCATCAAGGTGTCGAGCTTGCCGACCTTGTTCAGCGCCTGTTTGACCTTGGTCAGCAGTTGCTCGTTGGTGAACGGCTTGCTGACGTAACCGGAAACACCGGCCTGAATCGCCTGGACGACGTTTTCCTTGTCGCCACGGCTGGTGACCATTACGAACGGCATGGTCTTGAGGTTGTCTTGCTCGCGGCACCAGGTCAGCAGTTCAAGGCCGGACATTTCCGGCATTTCCCAGTCGCACAGAACCAGGTCGAACGCTTCCTTGGCCAGCATGGCCTGGGCCTTTTTACCGTTGACGGCGTCCTCGGTGCGGATCCCCGGGAAGTAATTACGCAGGCACTTTTTCACCAGGTCACGAATGAACGAAGCATCGTCCACGACCAACACACTGATCTTGCTCATCCAACACCCCTATAAAAATCCCGGCAAGCATACCGCTTTGCTGATGGCACATTGCCAACAATCTTCAGTCACGCCGGGACTTTTCGTTCGCGGGTGCTGCTTTTTAATTCGAAAGCCCCTAACAAAAACGCCCGGCCAAAGGGCCGGGCGCTTTTCTCAGGCAATCTTACTTATCGTCAGCATTGCCCGGAACATTAGCGGTTTCACCGCTTGTGCCTTCAACTTCTTCCTTCATGCGCTTGAGGCCCATGTGGCGCACGTCGGTGCCGCGCACCAGATAGATCACCAGCTCAGAGATGTTGCGCGCGTGGTCGCCGATGCGCTCCAGCGAACGCAGCACCCAGATAATGCTCAAGACCCGCGAGATAGAGCGCGGATCTTCCATCATGTAGGTGGCCAGTTCACGCAGGGCGGTCTTGTATTCGCGGTCGATGATCTTGTCGTACTGCGCCACCGACAGAGCCAGATCGGCGTCGAAGCGGGCAAACGCGTCCAGCGCATCGCGAACCATGTTGCGCACCTGGTCGCCGATGTGGCGAACCTCGACGTAACCGCGCGGTGCTTCACCTTCCTCGCACAGTTGAATGGCGCGGCGAGCGATCTTGGTCGCTTCGTCGCCAATGCGCTCAAGGTCGATCACCGACTTGGAGATGCTGATGATCAGCCGCAGGTCAGACGCCGCCGGCTGACGACGGGCCAGAATGCGCAGGCATTCTTCGTCGATGTTGCGTTCCATCTGGTTGATCTGGTCGTCGATCTCACGCACCTGCTGAGCCAGACCGGAGTCGGCTTCGATCAGAGCGGTCACCGCGTCGTTGACCTGCTTCTCGACCAGCCCGCCCATGGCCAGCAGGTGGCTGCGCACTTCTTCCAGTTCGGCGTTGAACTGCGCGGAAATGTGGTGGGTAAGGCCTTCTTTACTAATCATGTTGGCGTCCTTGGAGCGTCCGGTAAGGTGCGGCGGGCCGCAGTCAATTCAGTGAGCGACAACCAGCCTCTGTTAGCCATAACGACCGGTGATGTAGTCTTCGGTCTGCTTCTTCGCCGGATTGGTGAACAGGGTATCGGTGTCGCCGAATTCCACCAGTTTGCCCATGTACATGAACGCCGTGTAGTCGGACACCCGCGCCGCCTGCTGCATGTTGTGGGTGACGATAACGATGGTGAACTTGGATTTCAGCTCGTAGATCAGCTCTTCAACCTTGAGGGTCGAGATCGGGTCGAGGGCCGAGCACGGTTCGTCGAGCAGCAGCACTTCCGGCTCAACGGCGATGGTGCGGGCGATGACCAGACGTTGTTGCTGACCACCGGACAGGCCGAGAGCCGATTCGTGCAGACGGTCTTTGACTTCGTCCCACAGTGCCGCGCCTTTCAACGCCCACTCGACTGCTTCGTCGAGAACGCGTTTCTTGTTGATGCCCTGAATGCGCAGACCGTAAACCACGTTTTCGTAGATGGTTTTCGGGAACGGGTTGGGTTTCTGGAACACCATGCCGACGCGACGACGCAGTTCGGCAACGTCTTCGCCCTTGCGATAGATGTTGTTGCCGTACAGGTTGATCGCGCCTTCAACACGGCAGCCGTCAACCAGATCGTTCATGCGGTTGAAGGTCCGCAGCAGTGTGGACTTGCCGCAGCCAGACGGGCCGATGAACGCGGTCACGCGCTGTTTCGGGATGTTCAGGCTGACGTCGTACAGCGCTTGTTTATCGCCGTAGAACAGGTTCAGGCCCGGCACTTCAATGGCCACGGTTTCCTGTTCAAGATTCAGGCTCTGCTTGTCGCGACCCAACGCTGACATGTTGATGCCGTGGGTATGTGTTTCGTGCTGCATGGGAGGCTCCCCCTGTGCTAACAAATTCGGTTCGGTTGGCCGCTTGTTGCGGCTGTACTCAATCTAGGGTGGGAGCGGGCTTGCTCGCGAAGAGGTCGGTACATTCAACATCAATGTCGCCTGCCCCACCGCTTTCGCGAGCAAGCCCGCTCCCACAGGGATATCAACTGTCCAGTGCTTTGTACTTTTCGCGCAGGTGGTTGCGGATATAAACGGCCGACAGGTTCAGTGTTGCGATCACCAACACCAGCAACAGCGCTGTGGCGTACACCAGCGGACGGGCCGCTTCGACGTTCGGGCTCTGGAAGCCGACGTCATAGATGTGGAAGCCCAGGTGCATGATCTTCTGATCCAGGTGCAGGTACGGGTAGTTGCCATCCACCGGCAGCGACGGCGCCAGTTTCACCACGCCCACCAGCATCAGCGGCGCCACTTCACCCGCGGCGCGGGCCACGGCGAGGATCATGCCGGTCATCATGGCCGGGCTGGCCATCGGGATCACGATCTTCCACAGCGTTTCAGCCTTGGTCGCGCCGAGGGCCAACGAGCCTTCACGCACGGTGCGCGGGATTCGTGCCAGACCTTCTTCAGTGGCCACGATCACCACCGGCACCGCCAGCAGCGCCAGGGTCAACGAAGCCCAGAGCAGGCCCGGCGTACCGAAGGTCGGTGCCGGTAGTGCTTCGGGGAAGAACAAGCGGTCGACCGAACCACCCAACACGTACACAAAGAAGCCCAGACCAAACACGCCGTAAACGATCGCCGGAACGCCCGCCAGGTTGTTCACCGCGATACGGATGATCCGCGTCAGGGTGTTCTGTTTGGCGTATTCACGCAGGTACACCGCCGCCAGCACGCCGAACGGAGTGACGATCATCGCCATGATCAGGGTCATCATCACGGTGCCGAAAATCGCCGGGAAGATCCCGCCTTCGGTGTTCGCTTCACGCGGGTCATCCGAGAGGAATTCCCAGATCTTGCTGAAGTAGAAACCAACCTTGGTGAAGGTGCTCATGGCGTTCGGCTGGTAGGCATGAACCACTTTGCCCAGACCGATTTCGATCTCTTTGCCGTTGGCATCGCGAGCCGTCAGGGCGTCGCGGTTGAACTGCGCATGCAGGTCGGCCAGACGCGCTTCGATGTCCTGATAACGTGCGTTCAGCTCGGCGCGCTCGGATTCCATGTCCGCTTGTGCGGTGGCATCGAGTTTGCCTTCGAGTTCCAGTTTGCGACCGTGCAGACGAATGCGTTCCAGCCCTGCGTTGATCGCACCGATGTCAGTCTTTTCCAGCGACTTGAGCTGCGCAGCAAGGCCGTTCACACGGTTGATCCGCGCTTGCAGCTCAGGCCATGCGGCTTCGCCCTCGGCGATCACCTTGCCGTCCTGCTTGACGTTGACCAGGTAGCCGTAGAAGTTGCCCCACTCGCGGCGTTCGATCGCCATCAATTCTGGCGGCGTCTTCTGGTTGGTCAGCCACTCGCCGACGATCCAGGTGAAGTCGTTGCCGTTCAAGTCACGGTTGCCGACCTTGATCAGCTCGCGGGTCATGAATTCCGGGCCTTCGTCCGGCACTGGCAAACCAGCACTTTTCAGGCGGGCACGCGGCACTTCTTCTTTCTGTACCACTTCGCCGACCACCAGGTGATTGGCCTGGCCCGGTACGTCGTAGCTGGCATGGATCAGATCCGCCGGCCAGAAGTGACCCAGACCACGCACGGCAATCACCGCCAGCAGGCCAATGGTCATGATGACCGCGATGGACACCGCGCCACCGCTGATCCAGACGCCCGGGGCGCCGCTCTTGAACCATCCTTTCAGGGAGTTCTGTTTCACAGACTTCTACCTTTGCTTAAAGCGACGAGTATTTCTTGCGCAGACGCTGACGAATCAGTTCTGCCAGGGTGTTCATGACGAAGGTGAACAACAGCAGCACCAGCGCCGAGAGGAACAGCACTCGGTAGTGGCTGCCGCCGACTTCCGACTCGGGCATTTCCACCGCGACGTTGGCAGCCAGGGTGCGCAGGCCTTCGAACAGGTTCATTTCCATGACCGGGGTGTTACCGGTGGCCATCAGCACGATCATGGTTTCACCGACCGCACGGCCCATGCCGATCATCAGCGCCGAGAAGATGCCCGGGCTGGCGGTGAGGATCACCACGCGGGTCATGGTCTGCCACGGCGTGGCACCGAGGGCCAGCGAACCGAGGGTCAGGCCCCGGGGTACGCTGAACACGGCGTCTTCAGCGATCGAGTAGATGTTCGGGATCACCGCGAAACCCATGGCCAGGCCAACCACCAGTGCATTGCGCTGGTCGTAGGTGATGCCCAGGTCGTGGGAGATCCACATGCGCATGTCGCCGCCGAAGAACCAGTTCTCCATGAACGGGCTCATGTACAGCGACAGCCAGCCCACGAACAGGATCACCGGAATCAGCAGCGCACTTTCCCAACCATCCGGGACTTTCAGGCGGATCGACTCAGGCAAGCGACTGAAGGCGAAACCGGCGACCAGAATGCCGATCGGCAGCAGCATCAGCAGGCTGAAGATGCCCGGCAAATGCCCTTCAACATACGGCGCGAGGAACAGACCGGCGAAGAAACCGAGGATCACCGTCGGCATCGCTTCCATCAGTTCGATCACCGGTTTGACCTTGCGGCGCATGCCCGGCGCCATGAAGTACGCGGTGTAAATCGCGGCGGCAACGGCCAGCGGCGCAGCCAGCAGCATCGCGTAGAACGCGGCTTTCAGGGTGCCGAAGGTCAGTGGCGAGAGGCTCAGTTTCGGTTCGAAATCGGTGTTGGCCGCGGTCGATTGCCAGACGTATTTAGGCTCGTCGTAGTTCTCGTACCAGACCTTGCTCCACAGCGCGCTCCAGGACACTTCCGGGTGCGGGTTGTCGAGCAGCAGCGGTTGCAGCTTGCCGCCGGCCTCGACGATCACGCGGTTGGCGCGTGGCGACAGACCGAACAGGCCCTGGCCTTCAACAACCTGATCGACCAGCAACGTGCGGTGCGCCGTACTGTGGAATACGCCGAGCTTGCCGTCGGCATCCAGCGCGAGGAAGCCCTTGCGGCGCTCTTCGGCGGTAATCTCAATGATCGGCGACTTGCCCATCTGGAACGTACGAATCTGCTTCAGGCGCTGCTCGCCATCGGGGTCGCGCGCCATGAACCACTGGGCCAGACCACCTTTGGAGTCACCGACGATCAGCGAGATACCGCCCACCAGTTGCGTAGTCGCAGTGACTTCAGCATCGGCGTTTTCCAGCAGTTTGTAGCGACCGTTGAGGCTCTTGTCGCGCAGGCTGAATACGTCGGCCTGAGCGCGCCCGTTGACCACGTACAGCCATTGCTGGCGCGGGTCGACGAAGATGTTTTTCACCGGTTCAGTCATTTGCGGCAGATCAATACGCTTCTGCTCGTTGGTGACTTCGCCGGTCATCATGTTTTCTTCGCTGGTCAGCGACAGCACGTTGAGTTGCGAACCGGTCGAGCCCACCAGCATCAGCGTCGTATCGGTGGCGTTGAGGCTGACATGTTCCAGCGCACCGCCGGCTTCGTTCAGCGCAATCGGCGTTTCGCCGTACGGGTACTCGATGGCCGGGTTAATGGTTTTCTTGCCATCGGGGTAGCTGACTTTATAGGTGTGACGGAACACCAGCGCCTGACCATTGGACAAGCCCACGGCCACCAGCGGATGACCTGGCTGGTCTTCACCGATGGAGGTCACGGTTGCGCCTGCCGGCAACGGCAGATCGACGCGCTTCAACTCAGCGCCACTGTCGATATCGAAGAACAGCGCCTGGCCCTTGTCAGAAACGCGCATCGCCACCTGATTCTGCTCTTCGAGCGAAATCATCAGCGGCTTGCCGGCGTCCTGCATCCAGGCCGGGGTGATGGCATCTTTCGCGGTCAGGTCGGCACCCTTGAAGAGCGGCGCGACGACATAGGCGAGGAAGAAAAAGATCAGGGTAATGGCTGCCAGCACCGCCAGGCCGCCAACTAGGACGTACCAGCGAGTGAAGCGATCCTTGAGCGCGCGAATGCGGCGCTTGCGTTGCAGCTCAGGCGTATTGAAATCAATGCGCTTGGTAGGATTAGTAGTCATTTGGGAATTGGCCAGATCATTCATGCGCTCACCCTAGCGATCCTGTATGACAGAAAGATGACAATGCAGTGACGCAGCAAATCCACCGCCAGCGTGATACTGGAGGAGGATCGGAAAATTCGAGGGTTGTGTGGGAGCGGGCTTGCTCGCGAAAGCGGTGATTCAGTCAATGAAGATGCTGAATCTGAAGGCCTCTTCGCGAGCAAGCCCGCTCCCACACTGGAGTCCGAAGGTGTTTATTTCGGACTCAATTTGTTACTTCTTGACGACAGCGCCGCCTTCTTGCAGACCCAGGTCAGCCAGTGCTTTTGCAGCAACCTTGGCTGGCAGTGGGATGTAGCCGTCTTTCACAACAACTTCCTGACCCTGTTTGGACAGAATCAGTTTCACGAACTCGGCTTCCAGCGGGGCCAGAGGCTTGTTCGGGGCCTTGTTGACGTACACGTAGAGGAAGCGCGACAGCGGGTACTTGCCGTTCAGGGCGTTTTCTTCGGTGTCTTCGATGAAATCGGTGCTGCCTTTCTTGGCCAGAGCTACCGTTTTCACGCTTGCGGTCTTGTAGCCGATACCCGAGTAACCAACGCCGTTCAGCGAGGAGCTGATCGACTGCACGACCGAAGCCGAACCAGGTTGTTCGTTGACGTTTGGCTTGAAGTCGCCTTTGCACAAGGCTTCTTCTTTGAAGTAGCCGTAGGTGCCCGATACCGAGTTACGGCCGAACAACTGAACCGGCTTGTTCGCCAGGTCGCCGGTCACACCCAGGTCGCCCCAGGTTTTCACGTCGGTTTTAGCACCGCACAGGCGAGTGGACGAGAAGATCGCGTCGACTTGCTCCATGGTCAGACCCTTGATCGGGTTGTCCTTGTGCACGAATACTGCCAGGGCATCCACGGCAACCGGAATAGCGGTTGGCTTGTAGCCATATTTGGTTTCGAAGGCTTGCAGCTCGTTGTCCTTCATCTTGCGGCTCATCGGGCCCAGGTTAGCGGTGCCTTCAGTCAGCGCAGGTGGCGCGGTCGAAGAACCGGCGGCCTGAATCTGGATGTTTACGTTCGGGTATTCTTTTTTGTAGTTCTCAGCCCACAGGGTCATGAGGTTGGCCAGGGTATCGGAGCCGACGCTGGACAGGTTGCCCGACACACCAGTGGTCTTGGTGTAGCTCGGGATAGCAGGGTCAACAGCGGCAACCGCGTTGGCAGTCGCAACGCCAGCAGCGACAAAAGTCATTGCCGCCATCAAACGCTTCAGTTTCATGCCTTACTCCTAGCAGATAGGGTGTGTTAAGTCGGGGCCAAGTATCAGCAGGCCGTGTGAACACTCTATGGCTGAAATATGACAATTGGATGAAAGGCCAGCATTCGGGTTTTTACTGGATGATTCGTGGTGCCCCCTTCGCGAGCAAGCCCGCTCCCACCGCTTGAAATGCATTCCAATGTGGGAGCGAGCCTGCTCGCGAAGAGTCCGGTACTGCTGGAGGAGATTTCGGATCAGCGCCCCTTCTTCCAGAGCCACGCGCCAACAAGAATCCCCATCGCACACAGCACCGCCACATAGTAGGCCGGCCCCATCGCGCTTTCTTTCAGCAGCAGGCTCACCACCATCGGCGTCAAACCACCAAAGATCGCGTACGCCACGTTGTACGAGAACGACAGCCCACTGAAACGCACCACCGGCGGGAAGGCTTTAACCATCACATACGGCACCGCACCGATGGTGCCGACCAGAAACCCGGTCAGCGCATACAGCGGGAACAGCCAGTTCGGGTGATCGGCAAGGCTGTGATAGAAGGTCCACGAGCTGATCAGCAAGCCCAGGCAGCCAAACACAAACACACGACCGGCACCAAAACGATCCGCCAGTGCGCCGGAAATGATGCAACCGATGCTCAGGAACACGATTGCCAGACTGTTCGACTGCAGCGACTCGGTCGGCGTGAAGTGATAGACCGTTTGCAGCACGGTCGGCGTCATCAGAATAACCACGACGATCCCGGCAGAAAGCAACCAGGTCAGCAGCATCGAGATCGCAATCGCGCCGCGATGGTCACGCAGCACCGCGCGCAGCGGCACTTCTTCGGCCAGTGCCTTGCGCAGTTGCAGCTCGGCAAACACCGGTGTTTCGTGCAGCCAGCGGCGCAGATACACCGAAAACAGACCGAACACGCCGCCAAGCAGAAACGGAATCCGCCAGGCGTAATCGGAAACTTCCACAGGCGTATAGATGCTGTTGATCGCCGTGGCGACCAGCGAGCCGAGCAGGATACCGGCGGTCAGGCCGCTGGTGAGGGTGCCACAGGCGTAACCCATATGCTTTTGCGGCACATGTTCGGAAACGAAGACCCACGCCCCCGGCACTTCACCACCGATCGCCGCGCCTTGAATCACGCGCATCAATAGAAGAAGGATCGGCGCCCACATGCCGATCTGCGCATACGTCGGCAGCAAACCCATGATCAGGGTCGGCACAGCCATCATGAAGATGCTCAGGGTGAACATCTTCTTGCGCCCCAACAGGTCGCCGAAGTGCGCCATGACGATGCCGCCCAGCGGCCGCGCGAGGTAACCGGCGGCGAAGATGCCGAAGGTCTGCATCAAGCGCAGCCACTCGGGCATGTCGGCCGGGAAGAACAACTTGCCGACCACCGTGGCGAAGAAGACGAAGATGATGAAATCGTAAAACTCCAGCGCACCGCCCAGGGCGGACAGCGACAGAGTCTTGTAGTCATTGCGGGTCAACGGTCGTGCGGGTTGCTCGGGCTGCGCGAGGCTCGAAGGCGCTGTGGTCATGGCAAGGGCTTCTCTTATAGTCGGATCTGCCGCCACAACAACGCTGGCGGTGGCTTGGGCAGGTTCGGCACCATAGCAAATTGTTCGAAAAAGCACATAGAGGCGCGTATTTGACGGTCAAAATCAGAACCGGATGGTCGTCGCGGAGTCTACCGACCGATATACTCGCCACCTTGCCCCGGTTTGTAGGGGGTTGCTGTGCGAAAACGTCGTTGGCCCGCCCTTTGAACGGAGCAGCCGGTTTCGCAGAGTTTCCCTTCAGGCGGCTTATGGAAAACGTGACGAACGTAGTATGTTCGGTGCTGAATCGTTTTTCCTGAAGACGGCTACCACCAGCAATACCAACAAGAGTCACGGGTCAGAGGCACCCCCGGCATGATAGAGCTCGAACAAGAAGATCCGATCCCGCAAGGCGACCTGGCCCTGCAAATCACCGCTCTCCCGCGTGAAACCAACGGCTTTGGCGATATTTTCGGCGGCTGGCTGGTGGCGCAGATGGATTTGGCCGGCACCGCGATGGCCAGCCGTGTCGCCGGAGGCCGCGTGGCCACCGTTGCCATCGACCGCATGGCGTTCCTGGTTCCGGTCGCCGTTGGCGCGCAATTGTCCTTTTATACGCAGACCCTGGAAATCGGCCGCAGCTCGATCCAGATGATGGTTGAAGTGTGGAGCGACGATCCGTTGTCCAGCGAGTGGCGCAAAGTGACCGAAGCGGTGTTCGTTTTCGTTGCCATCGACGGCAGCGGTCGCACCCGTTCAGTGCCACCGCGCGCGCGTTAAACATCGCGGCCGATTTGCGGTCGATAGTCGTCCCAAGTGTCTGATCGAGAGCTGCCCTATGAACACGCCCAACGTTGAAGCCGTGAAACTGGATGAACTGAACTGCTGGCGCATCCGCCACGGTCAGGCCGAAGTGCTGGTTGCCCAGCAAGGCGCGCACATCCTCAGTTATCAGATCGACGGCCAGCCGCCGATCATCTGGCTCAACGACAAGGCCGAGTTCAAGACTGGCAAAAGCATCCGCGCCGGTGTGCCGGTGTGCTGGCCGTGGTTCGGCAAATTCGAACGCAACCCGCAGAACGTGCAGGCCATGTACACCGGTGAGCAGCCGGCACCTGCGCACGGTCTTGTGCGAGCGATGGATTGGGAGTTGGGCGGCATCGAATCGGAGGCTGACGGCATCAAGGTAGAGTTCAAACTGCCCTACCCCGAAGGCGGCCTGCCGGGCTGGCCGCATCAGGTCGATCTGACCCTGACCCTGCACTTGTCCGAGCATTTGAGCTTCAGCCTGACCAGCCATAACCGTGGCACTGACACCGTCAGCCTCAGCCAGGCGCTGCACACATACTTCGCCGTCAGCGATGTGCGCAATGTGCATGTCGATGGCGTGGACGGCTTGAATTACATCGAGACGCTGGACGACTGGAAAACCAACGCCCAGAAAGGCGATCTGCATTTTGCCGGTGAGACCGACCGCATCTACCTCGATGCGCCGCCACAACTGAGCATCGTCGACCCGACCTGGGAGCGCCGCATTGTGCTGACGGCTACCGGTTCGCGCACCGCCGTGATCTGGAACCCGTGGATCGACCGCGCCGCCGCGCTCAGCGACATGGACAACGACGGCTGGCAGCGCATGCTGTGCATCGAGACGGCGAATGTGATGGATGACGTGGTGACTTTGGCGCCGGGCGCTAGCCACACCATGGGCGTTAGTGTCGCCAGCAAGCCGCTCTAACAAACACCGCAAAACAAACTGTGGGAGGGGGCTCGCTCCCGAAGGCGGTGTGTCAGATACATTAATTTGACTGACACACCGCTTTCGGGAGCAAGCCCCCTCCCACATTTGTTATGTGCAGGTCTTAGAGATCCGATTCCTGCACCACCCGCACTTTGTCCGCCTCCAGCGCATACGCCGCGTCAGCCAGATCATTGCTGACCTTCTCGACCTTCAGCGTGCCGGTGACCCACAGCGGCGTGTAGATATCCTCCAGCTTCAAACCCTTCGGATAACGCACCAGCACCAGTTGATTCGGTGGCGGTGGCGGCACGTGGATGCACGCGCCCGGATACGGCACAAGGAAGAACAGCGTGCTGCGGCCCTTGGCGTCGGACTCCAGCGGCACCGGATAACCACCGATGCGGATGTGCTTGTCGTTCATCGCCGCCACGGTTTTGGTCGAATACATCACCGCCGGCAGACCTTTGGCCTGCTTCATCCCGCCCTTCTCGGTGAAGGTGCCGGTGGCTTCCGGGGAGTTGTGGTCGATGTCGGGCATGGCCTCAAGGGCCTTTTGATCCGACTTGGGCATCAGTTCGAGCCAGTCGGTTTCCGGCAGTTCGCCGGCGTGGGACAAACCGCTGCCCAGGAAAAGGAGAGTCAACAAAATGCGGCGCATGGAGGAGCTCGGTAGAAGGAAGGAACATTGAATCGCCGAGCATTCTAGCCCTCCCCGCCCGATTGGCAGAGAGGGCTTTGTCGCTTTGGATCAGTTCTTTTTGATCAGGCCGTAGATCACCAGCAACACGATCGCGCCAACCAGTGCGCCGATGAAACCTGCGCCCTCGCCTGCCCGATAGATGCCCAGGGCCTGGCCGCCGTAGGTGGCTGCCAGCGAACCGCCAATACCGAGCAGGATGGTCATGATCCAGCCCATGCTGTCATCGCCCGGTTTCAGGAACCGAGCCAGCAGGCCGACGATCAAGCCGATAAAGATGGTTCCGATAATTCCCATGGCATTTCCCTCTGATTTGGTAGATATGCCAAAGCCTAGACAGACTTTGGCATCCTGCCATCAGAGAACGGCGGCCCCTGAATGGTTCCGCCGCTGCCACATGAAACTGTTTTACTCGGCGATCAGCGCTTCGACCTTGAGGATCTGCGCTTCAAGCGTGGCCTTGTCGGCGCAGCGCAGGTTGGCGTGACCGACCTTGCGTCCGGCCTTGAAAGCCTTGCCGTAGTGGTGCAGGTGGCAATCTTCGATGGCGATGACCTTCTCCACCGGAGGAACCACACCGATGAAGTTGAGCATCGCGCTCTCGCCAACCTTGGCTGTCGAACCCAGCGGCAGACCGGCAACGGCGCGCAGATGGTTTTCGAACTGGCTGCACTCAGCGCCTTCGGTGGTCCAGTGCCCGGAGTTGTGCACGCGCGGGGCGATTTCGTTGGCCTTGAGGCCACCGTCGACTTCAAAGAACTCGAACGCCATCACGCCGACGTAATCCAGCTGCTTGAGCACGCGACTGGAATAGTCTTCGGCCAGCGCCTGCAACGGGTGATCGGTGCTGGCAACGGACAGCGTGAGAATGCCGCTGTCGTGGGTGTTGTGCACCAACGGATAAAACTTCGTTTCGCCATCACGAGCGCGCACGGCGATCAGCGAGACTTCACCGGTGAACGGCACGAAGCCTTCCAGCAGGCAGGCGACGCTACCGAGTTCGGCAAAGGTGCCCACCACATCTTCAGGCTTGCGCAGGACTTTCTGGCCCTTGCCGTCATAACCCAAAGTGCGGGTTTTCAGCACGGCTGGCAGGCCGATCGAGGCGACAGCGGCCTCCAGATCGGCTTGCGACTGGATGTCGGCGAAGGCCGGGGTCGGAATGCCCAGATCCTTGAACATGCTCTTTTCGAACCAGCGGTCGCGAGCGATGCGCAGGGCTTCGGCGCTCGGGTAGACCGGCACGAATTGCGAGAGGAACGCCACGGTTTCAGCCGGGACGCTTTCGAACTCGAAGGTCACCAGATCGACTTCATCGGCCAATTGACGCAGATGATCCTGATCGCCGTAATCGGCCCGCAGGTGTTCGCCCAATGCGGCCGCACAGGCGTCCGGCGCAGGGTCGAGGAAAGCGAAGTTCATGCCCAGCGGGGTGCCCGCCAAGGCCAACATGCGACCCAACTGGCCGCCACCGATTACACCGATCTTCATCTCAACAACCTCAGGCAATACGTGGGTCTGGATTGTCCAGGACGCTGTCTGTCTGCTCGGCACGGAAGGTTTTCAGTACCGCGTGGAACTGTGGATGCTTGGCGCCAAGGATGCTCGCCGAGAGCAGGGCGGCGTTGATCGCGCCTGCTTTGCCGATGGCCAGGGTAGCGACCGGAATGCCCGCTGGCATCTGCACGATCGACAGCAGCGAATCCACGCCCGAAAGCATCGACGACTGCACCGGAACGCCCAGCACCGGCAGGTGGGTCTTGGCCGCACACATGCCTGGCAAGTGGGCTGCGCCGCCGGCACCGGCGATAATCACCTCGATGCCGCGGCTTTCAGCCTCTTCGGCGTACTGGAACAGCAGATCCGGGGTGCGGTGGGCAGAAACCACCTTGACCTCGTACGGGATGCCGAGCTTTTCCAGCATATCGGCGGTGTGGCTAAGGGTGGACCAATCGGACTTGGAGCCCATGATCACGCCAACCAGTGCACTCATCGTCGCGCCTCTTCTCTCTGGGCGCCCGCAGGCGCATCAAAAACAACAAGCCACGCAGGTTGCGTGGCTTGATTGTACGAAAAATGGCCGGAGGTACCGGCCGAAGGCCGCGCAGTATACCGCAAAGAAAGCAATAAACAGCCCCCGTCACGACCATCTGTCATTTGCCGCAAAGCCCGGTTTTATTGACCTGAAGGTCAGCGCAGACGCACCTCAAATTCCATTGTGGGAGCGAGCCTGCTCGCGAAGAGGGAGTGTCAGTCAACATTGATGCTGCCTGACCCACCGCATTCGCGAGCAGGCTCGCTCCCACAGGGGCTGCGGGTGGGTTCAGGAGTTTTGCGCGGCCCCACCTTCCAGCTTGCGCCACAACAACCGCACGTTGGCCTTGCGCACCAGCGCGCAGCGATACAGACGAATCTCCAGCGGCACATGCCATTGCGGGCCGCCACAGACAACGAGTTCACCCCGGGCCAACTCGGCGCGCACGCTCAGTTGCGGCACCCAGGCGATCCCGAGGCCTTCCAGCGCCATGCTTTTCAGGCTGTCGGCCATGGCGGTTTCGTAAATGGTGGTGAAACGCAGTTGACGCTGGCGCAGCAAACCATTCACCGAACGCCCGAGAAACGCCCCGGCGCTATACGCCAGCAGCGGCACGCTGGCGTCACCTTCCAGATCGAACAGCGGCTTGCCATCAGCATCCGCCGCGCACACCGGGAGCATTTCGGTCTGGCCCAGGTGCAGTGACGGGAAAATTTCCGGGTCCATTTGCATGGCCGCGTCCGGGTCATAGAACGCCAGCATCAGATCGCAGCCCCCTTCACGCAAGGCATGCACCGCGTCGCCGACGTTGGTCGCGACCAATCGCGTGGCGATGTTCAGCCCTTCATTGCGCAGTTGTGCGATCCAGCGCGGGAAGAAACCCAGCGCCAACGAGTGAGCGGCAGCGACCTGCATCACTTCGCCCTGCCCGCCTTCCAGATGATGCAGATGGCGCAACACTTCGCCGAGCTGTTCGACCACGGTGCGTGCGGTCACCAGAAACAATTGCCCCGCCGCCGTCAGTTCGATCGGCGTGCGCGAGCGATTGACCAGGGTCAGCCCCAGCGCAGCCTCCAGACTGCGGATCCGCCGACTGAACGCCGGCTGGGTCACGAAGCGGCGTTCGGCGGCCTGCGAGAAGCTGCGGGTGGCGGCCAGAGCACTGAAGTCCTCGAGCCATTTGCTTTCCAGATTCATCACGTCCTCCCGGACACGCACCAAAACAGGTCACACGTCTGCCGCGCACGCGGCGTCACACGGGCATTATGCCGAATGTGCATAGGGCAGTGCTGAACAGCATTGGCCCAAAATTTCCCACAAGCCTAGCATTCGCAGCGTTCCGGCATCGACCGGGTCCATATCGAGATGATTTCTATCATGTCCTCCGCTGCATCTTTCCGCACAGAAAACGACCTGCTTGGCGCCCTCGAAGTACCGGCTCAAGCGTATTACGGCATCCAGACCCTGCGAGCGGTGAACAACTTCCGCCTCTCGGGCGTTCCGATTTCGCATTACCCGAAACTGGTTGTCGGTCTGGCGATGGTCAAACAGGCCGCCGCTGACGCCAACCGCGAGCTGGGTCACCTGAGCGAAGCCAAGCACGCTGCCATCAGCGAAGCCTGTGCCCGATTGATCCGCGGTGATTTCCACGAAGAGTTCGTGGTCGACATGATTCAAGGTGGCGCCGGTACTTCCACCAACATGAACGCCAACGAAGTGATCGCCAACATTGCGCTCGAAGCAATGGGTCACCAGAAAGGCGAGTACCAGTACCTGCACCCGAACGACGACGTGAACATGGCGCAGTCGACCAACGACGCCTACCCGACGGCCATCCGCCTGGGTCTGCTGTTGGGTCACGACACCCTGCTGGCCAGCCTCGACAGCCTGATTCAGGCGTTCGCGGCCAAAGGTAAAGAATTCGATCACGTCCTGAAAATGGGCCGTACCCAATTGCAAGACGCCGTGCCGATGACCCTCGGCCAGGAATTCCGTGCCTTCGCCACCACCATGGGCGAAGACCTGGCCCGTCTGAAGACGCTGGCCCCGGAACTGCTGACTGAAGTGAACCTGGGCGGCACCGCGATCGGTACCGGCATCAACGCCGACCCGCGCTATCAAGCGTTGGCTGTGCAGCGTCTGGCGCTGATCAGCGGTCAACCGGTGGTAGCGGCAGCCGACCTGATCGAAGCCACCTCCGACATGGGCGCCTTCGTCCTGTTCTCCGGCATGCTCAAGCGCACCGCGGTCAAGCTGTCGAAGATCTGCAACGACTTGCGCCTGCTGTCCAGCGGCCCACGCACCGGCATCAACGAAATCAACCTGCCAGCGCGTCAGCCAGGCAGCTCGATCATGCCCGGCAAGGTCAACCCGGTCATCCCGGAAGCCGTTAACCAGGTGGCTTTCCAGGTCATCGGTAACGACTTGGCGCTGACCATGGCGGCTGAAGGCGGCCAACTGCAACTGAACGTGATGGAGCCGCTGATCGCGTTCAAGATCTTCGACTCGATCCGCCTGCTGCAACGCGCCATGGACATGCTGCGCGAGCACTGCATCGTCGGTATCACTGCCAACGAAGCCCGCTGCCGCGAACTGGTCGAACATTCGATCGGTCTGGTCACCGCGCTGAACCCGTACATCGGCTATAAAAACGCCACCCGCATCGCCCGTATCGCCCTTGAAAGCGGCCGCGGCGTGCTGGAACTGGTGCGCGAAGAAGGCCTGCTCGACGAAGCCATGCTCGCCGACATCCTGCGCCCGGAAAACATGATTGCTCCGCGTCTGGTTCCGCTCAAAGGCTGAGCCGACGCGTTACTTGTAGCACCGCTCACCAGGTCGAGGGACTAGACACCTCTCACCTTTTGAGGGCTTGGGGATCAGTCCCCAGGCCCTTTTTTTTAACTTTCCGCCCCTGAGACCCGTATGTCTGGGGACTGACCAATGTGGGAGCGAGCCTGCTCGCGAAGGCGGCGGCACATTCAACAACAATGCGCCTGATACACCGCTTTCGCGAGCAGGCTCGCTCCCACAAAAAAAGCAGTTCCCGCACAAGCCCGGCGCCGGTAACGCCGGGTGCTTCAAAGCCTCGTTTCGTCGCTTGCACCACGACTGTGCAGACGGGCGCGCCACTGATCGGTATAGTGCCGCCCCTCTTCGCATGAGCGGTCGTCGGTAACGAGGCCATAACCCATGCGAAACCCGAACTAATAACAAACCCGCGAAATGGATCCGGGACGAAACCTTCGCCTCACCCGTCGTGCCGCGCGCACACCGGTGTAACACGATGTTTCTTCCATCCAGCATTTGCTTACACAATAAACAGCGAGGAAAAATCCATGCTCGAAGTCATTAACGACTTCCTCTCAGGGAAAGTACTGATCGTGCTCATTGTCGGGCTCGGTAGCTACTTCACGATTCGCTCGCGTTTCGTTCAATTGCGCCACTTCTTCCACATGTTCGCGGTGTTCCGCGACAGCCTCAAGGGCAGCGCCGGGCAACTCAGCTCGTTCCAGGCCCTGATGCTCAGCCTTGCCGGCCGTGTCGGTGCAGGTAACATCGCCGGTGTCGGCATCGCCGTGACCCTGGGTGGTCCGGGTGCGGTGTTCTGGATGTGGGTGACCGCACTGGTCGGCATGTCCAGCAGCTTCTTCGAGTGCACCCTGGCCCAAGTGTACAAACGCGCCGATGGCGACGGTCTGTACCGTGGCGGCCCGGCTTACTACATCCAGCACGGTCTGAAGCTCAAAGGCATGGCGGTGGTGTTCTCGATCCTGCTGCTGGTCACCTACGGCTTTGCCTTCATTGGCCTGCAGTCCTACACCGTGACCCACTCGCTGCAGAACGCCTTTGAATTCAACCCACAACACACCGGTATCGTCCTGGCAGTGCTGCTGGCCATCACTTTCATCGGCGGCATCAAGCGCATCGCCTCGGTGTCCGACCTGCTGGTACCGATCAAGACCCTGGCCTACATCGGCGTGACCCTGTACGTGATCGGTACTCAGATCGAACAGGTGCCAGCCATGCTGGAAACCATCTTCAAGAGCGCCTTCGGCCTCGACCCGGCCTTTGGCGGCCTGCTCGGCAGCGCCATCGTCATGGGCGTGAAGCGTGGCGTGTTCGCCAACGAAGCGGGCCTGGGCAGTGCGCCAAACGTCGCCGCCGTGGCCGCCGTGAAGCACCCGGGCGCGCAAGGCGTGGTTCAGGCCTTCAGCGTGTTCCTCGACACTTTCGTGATCTGCACCTGCACCGCGTTGCTGATCCTGCTGTCGGGCTTCTACACCCCGGGCTTCGAAGGTGACGGCATCGTCCTCACCCAAAACTCGCTGGCCGCCGTGGTCGGTGACTGGGGTCGCATGTTCGTCAGCGTCGCGCTGTCGCTGTTCGTCTTCACCTGCATCCTCTACAACTACTACCTGGGCGAAAACAGCCTGCAGTTCCTCACCCGCAACCGCGCCGCGCTGATGATTTTCCGCGGCCTGGTGCTGGCGCTGGTGATATGGGGTTCGATGCAGGATCTGTCGACCGTGTTCGCCTTCGCCGACATCACCATGACCTGCCTGGCCTTCGTCAACCTGGTGGCCCTGGCCATGCTGTTCAAGGTCGGCATGCGCGTGATGCGCGACTACGACGCGCAGCGCCGCGCCGGCGTCAAACAGCCGGTGTTCGACTCCAGCAAATTTGCTGATCTGGACCTCGACCTGAAAGCCTGGCCGACCAATCCGTCTGCCGCTGCCGGCAAGACTGAAGCCGAGCCACAAGGCGTGCCTGCAGCGCAACGCTGACAGGTAAATGACGGGCGCATCCCCTGCGCCCGTCAGTTATTGTGATGCAATACCTGTGGGAGCGGGCTTGCTCGCGAATGCGGTGTGTCAGGCAAAATCTTGTATCTGACACACCGCATTCGCGAGCAAGCCCGCTCCCACAAGGAACTCATCGTTTCGGAGAATCCTATGAATTCGTCGACCTATCCCGCCGCCCAACACGTCATGGTGCTCTACACCGGTGGCACCATCGGCATGCAGGCCAGCGCCAATGGTCTGGCCCCGGCATCCGGTTTCGAAGCGCGGATGCGCGACTACCTGCACAGCCAGCCTGAACTCGTCGTACCGCAGTGGCGTTTTCGCGAGATGTCGCCGCTGATCGACAGCGCCAACATGACCCCGGCCTACTGGCAGCAACTGCGTGAAGCGGTGGTCGATGCCGTTGATGTACAGGGCTGCGACAGCGTGCTGATCCTGCATGGCACCGACACCCTGGCTTACAGCGCCGCGGCCATGAGCTTCCAGCTCCTCGGCCTGCACGCCCGCGTGTGCTTCACCGGTTCCATGCTGCCGGCTGGCGTGACTGACAGCGACGCCTGGGAAAACCTCGGCGGCGCACTGGTTGCTCTCGGCCAAGGCCTGGCGCCAGGTGTGCATCTGTATTTCCACGGCGAACTGCTGGCGCCAACCCGTTGCGCGAAAGTGCGCAGCTTCGGCCGCCATCCGTTCAAACGTCTGGAGCGTCAGGGCAGCGGTGTGAAAGCCACTTCGATCCCGGCGGCGTTGCATTACAACCAGCCAAAACAACTGGCGAAAGTTGCCGTGCTGCCGCTGTTTCCCGGCATCGGCGCCGAGATCCTCGACGGCCTGCTCGACAGCGGTATTCAGGGTCTGGTGCTGGAGTGCTACGGCAGCGGCACCGGGCCGAGCGACAACCCGCAATTCCTCGCCAGCCTCGGCCGCGCGCGGGATAACGGCGTGGTAGTGGTTGCGGTCACGCAGTGCCATGAAGGGGGCGTGGAGCTGGATGTCTACGAGGCCGGCAGCCGTTTGCGTGGCGTGGGTGTGTTGTCCGGTGGCGGCATGACTCGTGAGGCGGCGTTCGGCAAATTGAACGGATTGCTGGGCGCAGGCCTGGAAACTGCTGAAGTCCGCCGTCTGATCGAACTCGATCTGTGCGGTGAGCTGATCTGACACCACGCAAATCCCTGTGGGAGCGGGCTTGCTCGCGAAGGCGGTGTGCCAGATAAGCTGATGTCGACTGACACGACGCATTCGCGAGCAAGCCCGCTCCCACAGTTTGATCTTCGTACGGCATGCAACTTGCTGCACTCCAGCCTTCATCAGGCTGGAAGATCCTATGCTCCACTCCCACCTCACCACCCTCAACGCCGTCTCGCTGATACTCAACACCTTCAACGCCGAAGGCTTGTCGAGCGAAGCACTGCTGGCCGGCAGCGGCATCAGTGCGGCGGATCTGGCCCGTGCCGACACGCGCATTACCACCAATCAGGAGATGCAGGTCTGCGCCAACGCGGTGGCGCTCAAGCACGACATCGGCCTGGAACTGGGCCGGCGCATGCACGTTTCCTGCTATGGCATCCTCGGTTACGCCCTGCTGACCTGTGCCACCTTCGGTGACGCTTTGCGCTTGGCGATCCGCTATCCGGCGCTGTTGGGAACACTTTTCGAACTGAGCCTGGAAGACGACGGCGAACGCGTCTGGTTCGTCGCCGCCGATTATCGCGAAAGCCCGGCGATGGCCGTGTTCAATGCCGAGTTCTGTCTCGTGTCGCTCAAGGTCATCTGCGACGACCTGCTCGGCCATCCGCTGCCGTTGCTGGCCACGCGGTTCGAACACGCCGCACCGGACTACCGCGACAGCTACGCCGAACACTTCGCCAGCCCATTGCACTTCGCCGCCAAGGACAACGCCTTCGCCTTCGATCGACACTGGCTCGATCAACCGCTGCCACTGGCCGATGTCATTACCCATCAGGCCATGGCTGAACGCTGTCGCAAGCAGAACCTCGAATTCACCGGACGGCAAGCCTGGCTGGGGCGGATCCGCCAGTTGCTCAGTGCCCAGTTGAATGCCGCACCGGGGCTGGAAGGTCTTGCCCAACAAATGAAGTGCTCGCCACGCACTTTGCGTCGCCACCTCAAAGACATGGGCAGCAGCTATCAGGAACTGCTCGACGAACTGCGCTTCGAACGCGCCAAGCAGATGCTGTGTGAAGATCAACTGCCGATCTATCGCATTGCCGAAACCCTGGGTTTCAGCGAAACCGCGAGCTTTCGCCATGCGTTCGTGCGTTGGAGCGGCGTGGCGCCGAGTCAGTTCCGCCCACACTGAAGATCAAATGTGGGAGCGGGCTTGCTCGCGAATGTGGTGTGTCAGGCAAAATTCTTGTATCTGACACACCGCATTCGCGAGCAAGCCCGCTCCCACAATGGATTTGTAGTTCATGCCCGGATCCGCGCCATTAAGGGGCCAATTGCGGTCAGGATTTTTGGCCAGATCCATCCCCTTTTGGCCTTTCCTGCCGTTCTCCGAATCGCTGCGTGCCGCAACACTTGAGGCAACTGATTCAGCCCTGCGGAGAACAACAAATGCTGACGATCTACTCGGACGATCACCACCTGCACCATGGCCGCTGCGAATTGATCGATGGCCAGCTCAAACCGTGCTTCGAGATGCCGTCGCGCGCCGACCATGTGTTGCAACGCGTGCAGAACCGGCACCTGGGCCCGGTCGAGGTGCCGAAAGATTTCGGCCTTGAGCCAATCGCCCGTATCCACAGCCGCGACTATCTCGAGTTTTTCAAAGGCGCGTGGGCGCGCTGGACTGAATTCAACACCGACGGCGATTTGCTGCCCTACACCTGGCCGGCGCGGACCTTGCGGGCGATCAAACCGACCAGCCTGCACGGCCAGCTCGGTTACTACAGCTTCGACGGTGGCGCGCCGATCACCGCCGGCACCTGGCAAGCGGCGTACAGCGCGGCGCAGGTTGCCCTGACCGCGCAAGCGGCGATCCAGAACGGCGCGCACAGTGCCTTCGCTTTGTGTCGGCCACCGGGACACCACGCGGCCAGCGATTTGATGGGCGGTTATTGCTACCTCAATAATGCCGCCATCGCCGCGCAGGCGTTCCTTGATCAGGGCCACAAGAAGGTCGCAATCCTTGACGTCGACTATCACCACGGCAACGGCACGCAGTCGATCTTCTACGAGCGCAGCGATGTGCTGTTCACCTCGATCCACGGCCACCCGGAAGCGGAGTTCCCGTTCTTCCTTGGCTATGAAGATGAATTGGGCGAAGGCGCCGGTGAAGGTTTCAATTTCAACTATCCGCTGCCCGCCGGTTCTGGCTGGGACACCTGGAGCGCCGCACTCGAGCAGGCCTGCAAAGAGATCGAACACTATGGCGCCGACATCATCGTCGTATCGCTGGGTGTCGACACGTTCAAGGATGACCCGATCTCGCAATTCAAACTCGACAGCCCGGATTATCTGGCGATGGGCAAGCGCATTGCCGCGCTCGGCAAGCCGACCCTGTTCGTCATGGAAGGGGGTTATGCGGTGGAAGAAATCGGCATCAACGCGGTGAACGTGCTGGAAGGTTTTGAACAATGAGCCGACTCAAGTAATTGACGGCTCCGGCCGGTCCCCAAGGGCGCAAATAACACCGAAGACGCTTGCACCGTCATCAACGACAGGCCACACCCTGTGCTGCAACCAAGACCCGCCACGGCGGGTCTTTTTTTGTCCGCGATATGTATGTACCGCCCTGCCCTGCAGACGACTGGCTAATTTCGGCAGAAACGGGGGCGGTGATTGTCGCCGCCTCTTCTGACTACGGAAGACACCCATGACCGAAAACACCGATGCCACTGCACCCGGCAGCTCCCTCTCCTTGCAGCAGCAGAGTCGCCTGATCGACCTGACCAGCCAGGGTCCTTCACTCCATCAATCAGCATCGACGTTGTTGCGCCAGGCCCTGGCGAAAAACTACTCCCACCTGAACATCGATCCCGACCACGCGATGATCGCGACGCCGATTCGCGCAAGTGAAGGCGCGTTTCACCACTACGAATCGCTTACCCATGCGCTGGTTCGACTGTATTACGCCAGCACTTTGGCAAGTTACCTCGAAGGCGAGTGCTTTCTGACACTGATGCCTCACTCGCATAATCCCGTCCACCTGGCCATGGACATGGACGACGTCAATTCGCTGATCAACGATCACGCGCCTTTTCTGTTCGCCACCTACCAACAGTTGCAACTCGATTACTGGAATGAGCCAGGAACAACGCAGCCGCGCTGGCAAGTGTTGGCCGATGCGTTCAAAGCGGCGGTGAATGTGCAGCAAGCCACTGGCTGGGATGCCGATCAGTGTTCACTCGCACGCTTGATTGCCGCCGCCCCGGACAAACAGCTTCGCACCTCCACGCAGGGTGATTTCAAGGACGTGCGGGCCTGTCTGCTCGACGTTGATCTTGTGGAAGAGGCGAGCAACCGCCACCTGCTCATCGCCGGTGCGATCATCATGACCGCGACCTGCAAGGGCCGAGAACTCATTCTGATGTATTCGATCAACTCAGGTCATGAGACGTTCGCTTCCATGCAAGCGCTGGGTGAATCGCTTCCGGCCCGTATGGAGATGAGTCAGGAGCAACAAACCCTGACATGGCGCCTGAGCGAACCTGAAGGGAATATTTTCGATGCCGTCGCGTGGGCGCTGATTGGCAACCAACTCGATGAAATCACGGCGCTCGACCCTGCAAACCGTGCTGACGCCCCCCCGGACAGTGCTGCGCAACCACGAAACAGCCTTGGTGTAGAGGACCGAGACCGCCTCGATCAACTGGATCAGGCGATTCCCGCCTGGCTGCATGACGGTTCGATCAGCGACTTGCAGGCTTATCAGCACTACATCGTCAAACTGTCGGATCTGCGTGACGACGCGCAAAAAGACACCTTTCGCGAAGACGATCTCCCGCTGATCAAAACCTATGCGCAAACCCAGATGCGCGAGGCGATCATCGCCGATAAGAGAGCGAAAAACGCCGCCGACCTGCCACTGGACTCGTTGCACATCAGCGTGACCGGAAGCTTCGAATCCGGTGGTCTGGTGCTCCCCAACCCACTGGACCGCACGGTAGAAACCCTCGGCGAGTTCGCGCTGCAAAACTCCCCACCCTATCTGGCAACACTCGCCTTCACCGACGGCACCGCCGTACCGGCGTGGCTGACCGTTAACTTGCTCACTGAACTGGCGCAGCAGGTCAATATCGGCGAGCGCTATCCCAGGCTCATCAAGCGCACGCTGATTGATGACCCGGCGCGCGCGGCCCAGCAGAAAACCCGCTACACCCGCCAGCTTCCGATCTTGCTGCCATTGCTGGCACTGGAAAACAAACTCCGTCATCAGAACGGCGTCAATCAACGCGGGTACGAATACGTCTGCCAATTGATGGAAGCCATCGCCCATGACAAACCTGCGGCTCAACACCCGGTGACCATTCGCCCCCTGGCGTTCGTTCCGCGTAACCGCCTGAGCAAAAAAGCCGATGTCGTCAGCAACATGTTCGTCATCGCCCCGCGTGATGCCAGCCAGGGGCCCTGCCTGCTTTATCGACCGGCGCTGGACAAACCACTGGTGCAGTTCGCCTCCCTGCAAAACCTGCTATATGCCTTGTATCAGCCCGGAGAATTGAGGGATTCGGTGCTGGCCTGGCTGCCGACCGAATCCCTGGGCTTCGAGTATGCCCAGTACGTGTTTTCCAGCGAAATTCCGTCGCCGTGGATCGTTTCGCAACTGGCGTTCGAACCGCTGATCCACCTTGATCTGGCCGGCCCGATCGATCTGGCGAATGCCCCCCTGAGCGGCGATATTCTGGCGAAGCTGTATGACGCCCATAGTCAGGCGTTGATCGAACTCGCCGACCGACAATCGGTTTCCAACAGCGAGCGGCGCTGGAACCTGCTGGCAGACAGCGGCTGGACACTGTTCAACGTTGCCTCCAACTTCTTCAGTGGTGCTGCTGGCACGGCAGTGTGGGTCTGGCAGAGCATCAGCCAGATTCAGCAAGCCGTCGACGCCAATCAACGCGGGGAGGAATTCATCCAGTGGAAATCCATGAGCGATGTGCTGTTGGTGCTGGGAGTCCTCTTGTCACAGCATGTGGCTGCACGACGCAGTCATCTTAAGTTACCGTCGTTCAAGGAACTGCGCGAAACACCGCTGGCGTCGGAAAATCCCGATATTCCCACGCGGCTACCCAGCGATCCGCCAGTGAAAACCGGGCCCGTGCTTAACTACGACAGTCAGGTCGTCAGCGGTGACATCGCGCCAGCACACCTTTCATCGCTGGAGACCGGTACGCCCTATCGCTCAGCAACGGCGAAACGCTTTATCACGCTGATCGACAGCTTCAAGATGGCAGCGCCCGCGCCCGGCACCCACGAAATATCCGCGTCCAGCCACCTGTATACCGTCGATGGCAAAACCTGCGCGCAAGTGGGCGAACGCTGGTTTCAGGTCATCGAATCGGAAGGTGAGCCGCTGCGCATCGTTGACCCCGCCAACCCTGATCGCAAAGGTCCTGTTTTGCAGTACGACGCCAGCTCGCAGCAATGGCATTGGGACCTGCGCATTCGTCTGAGCGGGGGAGCACCAACCGGACGGATCGCAGCATTTCGGCGGGCCAGAGAGCAGAAAAAGGACGCGGCCATGGCGAAACTCAGGCCGTTTCTGGAAAGCGAAAGTCTCCTGGTTGACGAGTTTTCCAAAGCAGTAAAAGTTCTGAAAGAGGCACCGGACAATCTGTTCGACGAAAGGTCAGCTGTATTCCTCGAACAATCGCAGGTATTGGCCAAAAGTTACACCGATGCGCTGGAACAACTGAGGATCTGGAACGAGTCCGGGGGCAGCAGCGTCTTCTACCAATCACAGCTGATGCGCCTGACCACTGAACAACATAAATGCCTCAGTGGCTGGATGCGCTTGAACATGAGGATCTACCGACAAACCCTGCAAAGATTGCTCCCCGGCACTACCCACGTCGAACCTGTGAGCAGACAGGAACAAATGAATATTGCCAATAAGGCCAAGACACTGAGCGAAGGCATGGTCGGCGCCCTGCAAACCCTGAAGGCGTCGGTCGAGGTGCTACAGCAATACGAAGGAAAACCAACCAGGGTTGCCAGAAAACTGATATCGCTGCTTCCGCCTTTCAGCCGGTTTGACTTCCTCGCCAATGAAATCGCCCTGACCTCCGAATTGTGTCTGCGCGACCTTGAAGAGCCGCAACTGACCTTGCCGCGCCAGGCGCTTCGGGCAGTCACCGCCAGTGCGGCAGATGCCAGCCATGACTTGATCGCCCTGATCAAAACCCCGGTCAGCGCCGACGGTCAGGCAGCTCGCATCGAACAGCTGATCCACTTCAATGACCTTTACGCCAGCGCCGATGAGCTCGTTCTGGGATTGCCGACGATCTATCCCGAAACATTCGTTCAGGCCAGACTCGACCAGGTGCGTCAGCAGATTGCCGAGTTCCACGAGCTGGCACAGAAACGCCTGGTGGAGGAGCTGCCGGACACCAGCGAGATCGCTGCTCCACCGGTGAACGAACCAGGGCCCTCCAGGCCGCAGCGCAAAGGCAAAGTCACCAAGACCCGCCCCAGGCAGAACCCACCGGAAAGGAATCCGTCCACGGACGAAAGCGATTCGGAGGCGCAAATTCCGTTCGTGAAGATGTCCGCGTCGCTACCGGTCGCCCCCGAGGCTCTGACCAATGACACCGACATCGTTGCCGCGGCACTTGAATTGAATCTGAAAATCTCAGAGTTCAACAAGAGTAAGAGCGAAGACGCCAAACGCCCGGGCCGCATACCTGCCGACATCCGCGACATGTTCGATCAGCAAGTCAGCAGGCTCAACAATGCGGCTGATGAAACCGAGCAGGCGCTTGCCAGAGCACGCGCCACAGGGGCAGAAAACTTACCGGTCGGTAGCCTTGCCGAGGAACTGCGTGCAGGCGCTGAACTTACCCGCACCACAGGGGTTACCACTTACGCAACAATGCTCAAGCAACGCAAACCCCGGACAGCTTACTTGCAGTGGCTGCTTGCCAACGATCAGGTCGCGATCGTCAAGGATACTCGCGGGCGTATTCGTACCAAACAACGCAAGGACTACTTCCAGGAATACCAGATCCTCGACAAGACCAACCACAACAAGCCGCTGTGGGTGGCGCATTTCCACTACGACGACCAAACCGTCGCGGATGAGCAGTGCACCGTCGCTCACCTTAAATTGGCTGATGCCTATTTGCTCACGCTTGACGCCAAAACCCGCCAGGCACTGGACACCTTTGATGCTGTCGACAATGTGCTGAGAAGGCTGGACAAGCCAGCGGATCGCGACCTGTTCCTGAAACCGCAGCCCCGCGGTTAATTCACCCACGCAGGGTGCTTACACCCGCCAGACTTGTCGCAAGCGTGCCAGAGCCGACTCGATTGCCGGCTCCGGTACTGCGGCGAAACCTAGGACCAGGCCGGCACGCTGATCAATCGCAGTGGTGGATTGCGGCAGCCAGTAGCTGCTCAATCCATTGATCTCGACACCGACACTTTGCGCCTGCTGGATCAGTTGTTGTTCACGCTCGACGCTGTTGACCGCGACGCTCAGGTGCAGCCCGGCACACACGGAGGGCAGACTGCCGACTCCGGGAATACTCGACGGCCAACCTTGCAACAGCACATTGCGGCGACTGAGCGCAGCACGGCGCATTCGGCGGATATGACGCTGAAAATGCCCGGCGGCCATGAACTCGGCCATCACCGCCTGAGTGCTCACCTCCGAATGGCGAACATCCACCGCACGCCGTTGCGCAAAAGCATTCACCAGCCCTGGCGGCAATACCAGATAGCCGAGGCGCAACGCCGGGAAGGCTATTTTGCCGAACGTCCCGACGTACAAAACCCGGCCCTGTCGGTCGAGTGCCGCCAAGGGTGCCAGCGGCGCACCGCTGTAACGGTACTCGCCGTCGTAGTCGTCCTCGACGATCCAGCCCTGCGTACGCTCGGCCCAGGCCAGTAACTCCAGGCGTCGCGCAAGACTCATCACCACACCCGTCGGGTATTGATGCGAGGGCGTGACATAGGCCACGCGGCAATCACTGAGACTGGCCATTGCTGCGCAGTCGATACCCTCACTGTCCACCGCCACGCCATGCAAGCGCGCACCTGCCACGGCAAACGCATGACCGGCTGCGCGATAGCCCGGATTCTCGATCGCCACGCCGTCGCCGGGCGCCACCAGCAGCTGTGCACAAAGACTGATGCCTTGCTGTGCACCGCTGGTGATCACAATTTGCTCAGGCGTGCATTGCATGCCGCGCGAGCTGCGCAAATAAGCGGCGATCATCCCACGCAAGCGCGCATCGCCTGCCGGATCGCCGTAACACAGTTGCTGCAGATCCGGCTTGCGCCAGAAAGCCGCATTCAGCTTGGCCCAGACCTCAAACGGGAACAGATCAAATGCCGGCACGCCGACCCGAAACGCTCGCGGCGGACCACTCGGAGGCAAGGCTAAATGGTTGCTTTCAATGCGCGAAAGGTTTGTGTTGTGGATAACTTTACTGGATGGAGCCACAGGTAAATCCAGCCAATTTGTGGATAAGGCTGTGGATAGGCCTGTTGAAAACCCTGTGGATACTTTTGTGGATAATTTTTTCGTAGAAGTGAGCGTTTGTGGCAATTGCACGACATACGTGCCATCACCTACCCGCCCCTCGATAAATCCCTCGGCATAGAGTTGATCGTAGGCGCGTACCACACTGTTGCGGGAAATCCCCAGCGCCGCCGCCAAATCACGACTGGCCGGCAAGCGTGTGCCGCTGGCCAATCGGCCATCAAGCACGCGCAGACGCAAGGCCTGATAGAGCTGGCGACTCAGGCCCAGGCGGCGATCAAGCTCGATTCCGGCCGGATTGAAGGGCATGGACATCGCAGGTGACTCAGACATGGCAATGGACCTGTGAAATTGGTCATCAATGGCTCTTACAACAGACCAATAGCCTGCCTAGGATGCAGGCATTCGCCAAGGAAAATCTCTCCATGTACACGCCCAAAGCCTTTGCCATCGAAGAGTTGTCGCAACTGCACGAACTGATCCTCGCCACCCGCCTTGCCATTCTGGTAACCCATGGCGAAAACGGTCTGCAAGCCAGCCATGTGCCGGTGCTGCTGCATTGCGAGCAAGGTGAGTACGGCACGCTCTACGGGCATCTGGCCAAGGCCAATCCACAGTGGAAAGACCTGCGCAACGGCGCCGAAGCCCTGCTGATTTTTGCCGGTCCGGACGCCTACGTCAGCCCTGGTTTCTACCCGAGTAAAGCCGAGCACGGCAAAGTCGTACCGACCTGGAACTACGTCGCAGTGCACGCCTATGGCCATGCCGAGACCTTCAGCGACGGCGGGCGGCTGCTCGATATCGTCAGCACCCTCACCGACCGCCATGAGGCTGGCCGCGCACAGCCTTGGTCGGTCGCCGACGCGCCCGCCGATTACATCGACAGCATGCTCAAGGCCATTGTCGGTTTCGCCATTCCCATCGACCGCCTGGAAGGCAAGCGCAAGCTCAGCCAGAACCGCAGCGCCGAAGATATCTCCGGCGTGCGCGAGGGGCTGGCCGCCAGTCCCGAGATCAATGATCAAACCCTCGCCCAATTAATGCGCTAAGGAAATCACCATGAGTCAGATCGAGATCCGTCAGGTCAACGCCGACGACCACGCCGCCTGGCTGCCGCTGTGGCAAGCGTACCTGCGCTTCTACAACACCGAACTGCCGGAGGCGGTGACGAACAGTACCTGGCAGCGCTTCCTCGACCCGAGCGAACCGACGCACGCCGCCCTCGCCTGGGCTGACGGTAAAGCGCTGGGCATGGTGCATTACATCTACCATCGCTCGAACTGGAGCATCGAAAGCTCCTGCTACCTGCAAGACTTGCTGGTGGCGCCAGAAACCCGCGGCACCGGTGTCGGTCGCCAGTTGATCGAGCACGTCTACGCGACCGCCAAGGCTGACGGCTGCTGCAAAGTCCATTGGCTGACCCACGAATCCAACGCCACGGCGATCCAGCTCTACGAGCGCATCGCCGAACGCCCAGGCTTCATCCAGTTTCGCAAAGCCCTTTAAGGAGACGCGCTCATGATCACCTCACCTGCCGACTGGAAAGGCGTGCCCGCGCCAACTATCACGTTGCTCGAAGGCCGCTTCATCCGTCTGGAAAGGCTCGACCCGGCGCGCCATGGCGACGACCTGTTCAACGCCCTCGAAGGCCCCGGCGCCGACCCGAAACTCTGGGATTACTTGCCCTACGGCCCGTTTCCCGAGCGCAGCGTATTCAATGACTGGCTGAACAATCACGCGGCCAGCAGCGATCCGTATTTCTTCAGCGTCATCGACCGCGCCAGCGGCCAGGTGCAAGGCATGCTCAGCTTGATGTCGATTGTCCCGGCCCATGGCCGTATCGAAATCGGCCACGTTAGCTTCGGCGCGCCAATGCAGCGTTCGCCAAAAAGCACCGAGGCTGTTTACCTGTTGGCCAAGCACTCCTTTGATCTGGGCTACCGCCGCCTGGAATGGAAGTGCAACAACGGTAACGCCCGCTCCAAATACGCCGCTGAACGCCTGGGCTTCAGCTTCGAAGGCGTGTTCCGCCAACACATGGTGGTCAAGGGCCAGAACCGCGACACGGCGTGGTATTCGATTTTGGATGGTGAGTGGCCGACGATTGCGGCGGGGTTCGAGCGCTGGTTGAGTGATGAAAACCAAACTTCGACCGGGCAGGTGAAAGGCTTGGTTGAGTGCCGTAGCTAACCCCTTAAAAGCAAAAGATCGCAGCCTTCGGCAGCTCCTACATTCGCCTTGTGTAGGAGCTGCCGAAGGCTGCGATGAACGAGCCCCATGAAAGACAGGACACCGTTTCCCCCTTACGATAAGGGATAGGCAAACGGTTATGTTTATGACTAATAGCAACGATAAGAGTGGTGAGCTTTTGGGCCAGGAGCGGCGTCGTCGCTGGAGCCCAGAGCAAAAGCTGGCCATGGTTCGAGAGAGCCTTGAACCAGGACAAAGCGTTTCGGTCGTGGCTCGGCGCAACGGCATCAATGCCAAC